>JAYZXK010000609.1:0-13041 GCA_036141415.1 Pseudomonadota bacterium | reverse complement strand
GTTAAATACTTCGAAAAGCGATTTTGCCGCGATGCTGGGTAATGCTGTTGAGAAGGTCAACAGTATGCAACTTGAATCCAAAGAAATGACTCAGCGTTTCGAAATGGGCGATAAATCGCTCAGCCTGGCTGAAGTAATGCTGGCCAAAGAGAAGTCGGGTATTGCATTTGAAGCCACTGTGCAAGTGCGCAACAAAGTGCTTGAAGCCTACAAGCAAATCATGAACATGCCGGTGTAGTGGAGTAACTGACTGTGGCTGAAGCAACGGGAACAAATCTGGCCGTCTCTGACGGGGCGGATTCCGATAACGAGCAAAAATCCGGCTTTATGGACACCATTGGCAATACCGACATGGTGCGCCAGATGACGCTGGTGGTGGTACTGGTGATCAGTGTGGCCATCGCCATTTTTGTTGTGGTGTTTATTCAGGAGCCTGACTACCGTCCGCTGGCGAAAATGGACACCGAAGAGCTCATCGAAACCCTCGATTATCTTGATGCCAATCAGATTGAATATCAGCTGGAAGGTAACATCGTTCATGTCCGGGTCGACGAATACCAAAAAATTAAACTGGGTATGAGCCGTGAAGGTCTGGCGCAGGCCGAACAGGCTGGCAGCGATATCATTATGCAGGATATGGGCTTTGGTGTGTCACAGCGGGTTGAAATGGAACGCCTGAAACATGCCCGTGAAATGCAGGTGGCAGCAACCATTGAAGATATGGCCAGCATCAAGAAAGCCCGGGTCCTGCTGGCATTACCGAAAGAAAACGTGTTTGCCCGGCGTGAGAAAAAAGCCAGTGCAACAGTTGTGCTTACTGCCACACGTGGCTCGGCGATTACCGGCGAAGAAGTTGATGCAGTGGTCGATATCGTGGCATCTGCGGTGCAAGGGATGGAACCTGAGCGAGTCACCGTTACCGATAGCAACGGCCGTTTACTTAACTCCGGCTCGCAAAATTCAGTGAGTGCCAGAGCTCGTAAGGAATATGAAATTGAGCGCCAACGTGAAAGCGAGTACCAGGAAAAAATTGATGCTATTTTAATTCCCGTGCTGGGCATTGGTAACTATACCGCGCAGGTGGATGTCAGCATGGACTTTACTGCGGTAGAACAAACTCAGCGCCGTTATAACCCGGATTTACCTGCCGTGCGCAGTGAAATGGTGGTTGAGGAAAACTCAGTAGGCTCAGTGGCTGCAGGTATTCCTGGCGCTATCAGTAATCAGCCGCCATTGGACTCAAACATTCCTGAAAACGCCATCGGCAATGGTCAGGTTGCACCTGTCCCAGGCAGAACTACCAAAGAGTCAACCCGTAACTATGAGCTCGACACCACCATTAGCCACACCAAGCAACAAACCGGCGTGATCCGTCGGCTGAGTGTATCAGTGGCCGTGGACTATCAGCAAGCCACAACTGAAGATGGCACCGTTACCAGCGAAGCCCGCAGCCAGGAAGAGTTACTTAGCATTCGCCGTTTACTCCAGGGGGGTATAGGCTTCGACGTTACCCGTGGTGACAGTCTGGAAGTGGTCAGCATGCCGTTCAGCCGCATCGATGCCGGTGATATGGAAGAGTTACCACTTTGGGAACAACCTTTCTTTATGCCTATACTTAAGTGGGTGATGGGCGGACTGGTTGTTATCACGCTTATCTTTGCCGTCATCAGACCGATGTTGTCAAAACTGATCAATCCGGCAGATAGCCAGGGCTCGGATGAATTCGATGCCGATGAAGGATTGGATCTGGGTGATGATACCATTAACATGCTGTCCAGCGAGTTTGATGCCGGCCAGGTAGGCTTTGCACCGGATGGCTCGTTAATGTTGCCGGATCTGCATAAAGATGAAGATGTGTTAAAAGCGGTGCGTGCACTGGTGGCCAATGAACCTGAACTATCTGCCCAGGTAGTGAAGGGCTGGCTGTTGCAGGATGAGTGATTAAGGGGTCGTAAAATGGCAGAAGAACTGGCCACACAAGAAGAACCAACTTACGACGTCAGTAAGCTCGAAGGCGTTGAGAAAGCCGCGATCCTGCTACTGAGCCTGTCGGAAGAAGATGCTGCCCAGATCCTCAAACATCTGGAGCCTAAACAGGTACAAAAGCTCGGTGCCGCCATGGCCCGTATCGATGATATGACACAGGCAAAAATTACCTCTGTGCATAAACACTTTATTGAAGAAATACAGAACTACTCAACCATTGGTTTCCAGAGTCAGGACTTTGTGAAACGGGCATTAACGGCCGCGTTGGGTGAAGACAAAGCCGCTAATCTGATTGACCAGATCCTGATGGGATCAGGCGCCAAAGGCCTGGACTCTCTCAAGTGGATGGACTCCAAGCAGGTGGCCAGTATTATTCGCAACGAACACCCGCAGATCCAGACTATTGTTTTGTCTTACCTTGAGCCGGAGCAATCTGCCGAAATTTTGTCGCAGTTCCCGGAAAAAGTTCGCCTGGACTTATTGATGCGGGTAGCTAACCTCGAAGAAGTTCAGCCTGCTGCGTTGCAGGAACTCAACGAGATAATGGAGAAACAATTTGCCGGTCAGGCCGGTACCCAGGCAGCCAAAATGGGCGGTCTGAAGTCTGCTGCCGATATCATGAACTACCTGGATACCAATATCGAAGGTCAGTTGATGGATGCTATTCGCGAACAGGACGAAGAGCTCAGTCAGCAAATTCAGGATCTGATGTTTGTCTTCGACAATCTGGTGGATGTTGACGACCGTGGTATTCAGGCAATTTTGCGCGAGGTGCAACAAGACTCGCTGCTTAAAGCTATTAAAGGCGCTGACGAAGAGCTTAAAAACAAGATCACCAAAAATATGTCGAAACGTGCAGCAGAAATGCTCACTGATGATCTTGAAGCCATGGGGCCGGTACGGATCAGCGAAGTGGAAACTGCACAAAAAGAAATTCTGTCAGTGGCCCGACGCCTGGCTGATGCCGGTGAAATTATGCTTGGCGGCGGTGGCGGCGAAGAGTTCCTCTAACAGGATAAGCGATGAAATCCTATAAATCATTTACGGTTGAAGAGCTTGAAGACGCCAAAGGCTGGGATTTGCCACATGTTGAACAGCCGCAATCTATGCAAGAGAGCAAAACCAATGCACTGAATCGCCGCAGCGACTGGAAATATGAGCCGCCGGAAGAGCCGGAAGAAATTAAACCGCCCACGGCCGAGGAAATAGAAGCCATTCGTCAGGCCGCTTATGAAGAGGGTTACAACGAAGGCAAACAGACCGGTTTTGACGAGGGAAAAGCCGAAGGTCAGGCGCAAGGGCATCAAGAAGGTCTGGCCAGTGGCCACGAGACCGGGCTGGCCCAGGGGCTTGAGCAGGGCCAGGCACAAATCAGCCAACAAACCGAATTGTGGGAATCGCTGGTGACTCAGCTTCATGAGCCGTTAACCAGGGTGGATGAACAGGTTCGCAAAGAAGTCGTTAAACTGGCCGTAGCGCTGGCACGTTCTGTGGTCAGAACGGAAGTCAGAACCAATGAAGACATTATTCTTCAGGCACTCAGTGAAGGGCTAAAGGTGCTGCCGGTGGAAGAAAACCACTACAGTATTCATCTGCATCCGGAAGATATCCAACTGGTGCAGGCCCATTTTGGCGAAGAAACCATCAAACAACGCGGCTGGACACTCATAGATACCCCGGGCATGGAGCGCGGCGGTTGCGATATCGTTACCCAGCATAACGCTGTAGACCTTTCCATTGAACGGCGCAGTCGTAACGTGTTCGATAAATTCCTGTTAGAGCAGGGCTTATCTGATGACAGTTAGTCTGGTATCCCACCTGCAAAAACTTCAGAAACAGGTGCCATCTCCACCCGTTGTCGCGGCCGGTAAACTTATCCGCGGCATTGGCCTGACGCTTGAGGCGGTAGGCTGTCAATTACCCGTCGGTAGCCAGTGTATGGTGCAAACCATCGACGGCGAAATCGAAGCTGAAGTGGTTGGCTTTGGCGATCATATTACTTATTTGATGCCCACTGAAGCGGTGCGCGGGATTGTGCCCGGCTCACGGGTGTTACCGCTTAATCGGGACAGCGGGTTATCCGTGGGGTTAGGAATGCTCGGCAGAGTGGTGGACGGCAATGGCCTGCCGCTTGACGGGCTTGGCCCCATTGAGTCCAGTGAACGGGTGCCTACCACCAAACCGCCAATTAATCCGCTGGCCCGGCGGACTATCGCCGAACCCATGGATGTGGGCGTGCGTGCAATCAATGCCATCACTACCGTAGGGGTAGGACAGCGTATGGGGTTATTTGCCGGTAGTGGCGTGGGTAAAAGTGTGCTGCTCGGTATGATGACCCGTGGCGCCAAAGCCGATGTGGTGGTGGTTGGTCTGGTGGGTGAACGGGGCCGCGAAGTAAAAGAATTTATCCACGATATCCTTACTGAAGAAGAGCGTCAGCGCGCGGTCGTTGTTGCCGCGCCCGCTGATACCTCGCCACTGATGCGCTTAAAGGGCTGCGAAACTGCCGTTACCATTGCCGAATACTTCCGCGATCAGGGCATGAATGTCCTGTTACTTATCGATTCATTAACCCGTTATGCCATGGCTCAGCGGGAAATTGCACTGGCGGTAGGCGAGCCACCGGCTACAAAAGGCTACCCGCCTTCAGTATTTGCCCGCTTGCCAGCCCTGGTAGAGCGCGCCGGTAACGGCAGCGATAATCAGGGCTCGATCACGGCTTTTTATACTGTCCTGACAGAAGGTGACGATTTGCAGGATCCGATTGCTGACTCCGCCCGTGCGATTCTTGACGGTCACATTGTATTGTCACGTTCGCTGGCCGAAAGCGGCCATTACCCGGCCATCGACATTGAGGCCTCTATTAGTCGGGTTATGCCGCAGGTTGTGAGTGAAGAACATCTGTTTCAGGCTCGTCGTATTCGCCAGGTTTATTCGACCTATCAGCAAAACCGCGACCTGATTACCCTAGGGGCTTATACGCGTGGTACCGATGCACGGGTTGATTTAGCCATCAACGCCGAACCGGCCATCAAAGCGCTGCTGCAACAGGGCATGAAACAGGTGACCGCTTACGATGAAAGCCTGGAGGCCATGAGTAAGCTGGCTGGCGGCTTAGGTAAAGGCTAACACCGATGGCCCGCAACGATGTTACCCGTTCTATTGAGCAGCTCGCCACCGTATTAAAAATGGAGCTGGAAAAAGAAAACAAGGCCTTAAATGCCTTTCGCCTGGCCCAGGATTATCATCAACAACAGCGTACCAAACTCACCAGCCTGCAACAGTACCGAATGGACTATGTGCGACAGCTCCAGCAGGAAGGTAGTGGTGGCGTAAAAGCTCATCACTATCAACAACGTTTGTCCTTTGTCGCCAAGCTGGATAAAGCCTGTGAACAGCAAGGGCATGTTATTGCTCAGTGTAAAATGGCGGCCGACCAACGTCGTACCCAATGGCTGGCGCAGCAGCGACGCCGCCAGGCCGTTGAAAAACTCATTGAGAAGAAAGATCAAAGCCTGCAGATTATCGATAATCGCATCGAACAACAGATGATGGATGAGCTGGCTACCCAGCGTCTGCTACGCCGTACTATCTCCTGACCCCGCCTTTTATAAAAGTGGCGCACTCTTTGCAAAATCTTAACTGAAGCGACTAATACTGATGTAACAACACATCAAATTCAAGCAGTTAGGTATTGAGGACTCGGTTATGATGCAACAGCTTGCCACGCAACGATCACAAATTGCCGCCTTCCCGGAGACATTGCCGGACAGTGCAGCCAAACGTGATCCTGCTCAAACCAGCGAGTCTGTATTACCTGTCAGCCCTGAACAGTCGGCAGCGGCAAAGTCAGGCAACAATACGCCGGCAGAAGATAGCTTTGCCGAGGTGCTTAATCGCCAGCGTAGCGACGAACAAGCTGCTGAGGCTAAAAGCAAAGCTGCTAAAGCTGTTAAGCCTGCGTCTGAGAGTGAGGAAATAGTGGCCTCATCGTCAGCTCAGCAGAGCAAGAAAGAAGCCTCCGATACTAACAGTACGGCAACAACAGAGAGCGAGCCAACCGGCAAGCAAACAGGCGAACCGAGCGGCGATCCAGTCGGTGACCCAGTCGGTAACCCAGCCAGCAAATCAACAGACAAACCGGCTGGTGATTCAGAAAGCGACGCAATAGCGACGTCAGGTAAAATGGCCAGCGGCGCTGAAATGCAGGTAGAGACTAACGAGCGTCAGGATTCAGCCACTCATACAGCTCAGGAACGCATCGACAATATCGCCGCTGCCGAGGAGAATATTGCGGATATTGCCATGTTGCTGGGCGGCAATGCTGCCCCCACGGCCGATGGCGAACCAGATTATCTTGCTATGGTAGATGCCGTACTCGCCCTGCAGGATAAGTTAACCCCGGCCAAAGACACACCAGCAACCGCCAATGAGCCGCTCAGTAGCGAAGATATTATCAGTATGCTGCCAACCGATATTGGGCAACCCATAGAGGGTGACGTGCTGACTAAACTACAGGACTGGCTGAATAGTCTGTTGCCATCTGAAGTGCCGGGAGATATTCAGGCTTCACCACTGCAACAAATGCGCGGTGCTGAACAGGTACTTTCCGATTTATTGGCATTGGTTAAACAGGTCAAAGCCGGTGCAGAAAGTGAAGACGCAGGAACAAACAACAGCCTTCCCGCTGCAGACCCTGCCTGGTTAGCGGCAGTCGAGAACATGACGGCAGAGTCAGCAGATAAAGCCGCTGAAGATTCGCAATTGTCAGAAGAAAACCTGCTGGCACTGGCCATGGCGTTGCTGCAGGGTATACCCGGTGAACGTCAGAACACAAAAAATGACAGCAACATAACGGTTGAGCAAGCTGAACAGGAGTTGTTACCTGAGATAGCAGCGGCCAATGTGCAACTGGCCGAAGAGCCGGTTGCCGTGCCCGAGGTAACTGACGAAGCGCTCATCAATCAGGCGACGCTGCTGGTAAGCCTCATGCGTCAGGTTCAACAACATGCAGAAACACCGAAAGCTGAGACTAATACAGAGACAAACGTTAATGCCGACAAAGCGCTGGCAAAGCTAACCGACCAGGATGCACTGATATCAATACTGAGCGAAAGTAACGATAAGACCTTACAGGAGCTGGCACAGGTGATGACCGATAGTGCCAGCAAAGCCAATCCGGCACTCACTGATACCCAGTTAAGTCAGATGCGCAGCCAGTTAACCACCGGCCTGGAAGAAATGCGTGCACAATTAAAGCAGGGTCATCAACCGGGTATTGATCTGGCTGCGCTGGTGCAGCAAACCGTGCAGGATGTCGCCTCCCAAAGTAGTCAGAATATAGTGTTACCGGTGATGCAGGATGTTCAGCAACTTACCCAGCTTGCTTCCATGGCAGGCATGAGCCAGGGACAGGAACAACAGCTCAGCGAATTGATCACAGTGGCCCGTGACGTGCTGGTACAGGAAACCCGCCAGCAGCATGGTGATACTATCAAGTCCATGCAACAGCAATCTGTTTTCGAAAAGCCGGTCAATGTGCAGCAATCGCAAGGTCAGCAACAGATCGCCGAAAAAATCCGCTGGATGGTAAATGGTCGTCAGTCGATGGCCGAGATTCGCCTTGACCCTCCGGAAATGGGCAGCATGCAGATCCGCCTGAACGTTTCGGGCGACAGCGCTTCGGTAAGTTTTGTAGTCCAATCACAGCAAGCCAAAGAGGCACTGAATGAAGCCATGCCGCGGTTACGGGATATGTTTTCCGAACAAGGGCTGGATTTAGGTGAATCCTTTGTCAGTCAGCAAAACAGTGGTGAAGCCGGTGATGGCGAGTTTGCCGATCAGCAGGGCGGCGGCTTCGGTGAATCGGCAGAGGAGGAGACAAAAAGTCAGGAAACTCACGTTGTCCGACCTGTAAACGGCCTGATTGACGACTATGTTTAATGAAAACATAGCGTTTGCCGTTGCCATTTATTGGTGAGCAGAGATAATACGCCTAATTTGTGGATGTGAGAGTGGTTGGATAATGGCTGAAGAAGAATTACAGATTGAAGAAACCGGTGGTAAGAAAAGCAAGCTGATGCTGATCATCATTATCGCTGTCGTGCTGATTGGCGGAGGTGGTGCAGCGTACTTCTTCTTATTTGCCGGCGGTGATGAACCCACAGCTGCCGAGGAACTGGCAGCTGAAGGCGGTGGTCAGGCACCAATGGCCGATACCAACGCCAGCGTGGGCACGGCGCTTTACGTGGCCATGCCGCGGCCGATTGTCTTTAACGTGCCGGGTTCTGGTCGGGACAGGCTGGTACAGATTAAAGTTCAGTTAATGGTGCGTGGTACCGATAACGAAGAGAAGGCTAAAACGCATATTCCTTTAATCGAAGGTACCTTGCTGCAAACCTTCAGCGCCAGCAACGCTGATGACCTGGTTACAGAGCCGGGTAAAATTGAGTTAAGAGACAATGCCCTGGAAGCGGTGCAGAACGCACTGAAGGACATTGCCGGTGGTGAAGTGGTTGAACGGGTACTGTTTACCGACTTCGTTATGCAATAGCAGGAGTTCGCTGTGAGCGATTTATTATCACAAGATGAAATTGATGCGCTGCTCCACGGGGTAGATGACGTCGAGGAAGAAGAAGTCGCCCATGATCCGGGAGACTCGTCGGCGCTCGAGTATGACTTTTCATCTCAGGATCGTATCGTTCGTGGCCGAATGCCAACGCTGGAAATTGTTAATGAGCGTTTCGCCCGGCATTTACGGGTGAGTCTGTTCAATATGATGCGCCGCAGCGCAGAAGTGTCGATTAACGGTATTCAGATGATTAAGTTTGGTGAGTACATTCATACCCTGTTTGTACCAACCAGCCTGAACATGGTGCGTTTCAGACCATTAAAAGGCACCGGTCTGATAACCATGGAAGCGCGCCTGGTCTTTATTCTGGTAGATAACTTTTTTGGTGGTGACGGCCGTTATCACGCGAAAATTGAGGGGCGGGAGTTTACGCCTACCGAGCGGCGAATTATTCAGATGCTGCTGAAAATCATTTTCGAAGATTACAAGGAAGCGTGGGCGCCGGTAATGGATGTGTCGTTTGAATACCTCGACTCCGAAGTTAACCCGGCCATGGCAAACATTGTCAGTCCCACGGAAGTGGTGGTGATCAGTTCATTCCATATTGAACTGGACGGCGGTGGCGGTGATTTCCATGTATCACTACCTTATTCGATGCTGGAACCTATCCGGGAACTGCTTGACGCCGGTGTACAGAGTGATAAGGAAGATACCGATCTGCGCTGGAGTAAAGCGCTGCGGGATGAAATTATGGATGTGCATGTTGAGCTCAGCACGCACATGCTGGATTTTGAGGTGTCATTACGGGACGTTATGAACTTCAAACCCGGTGACATTATCCCTATTGAAATGCCCGAGCATATAACAGTGCTGATTGAAGATTTACCCACTTTCCGGGCCAAGCTGGGTCGGTCGAGGGAAAATCTGGCTCTGAAAATTGCTGAAAAGATACCCAGACCTACCTCCGTGAAGTCTGAGTTACAGTTACTTACCCGTGGTGGCCGGATTATCGATAATGATGCCGAACTGCAGGTACTGGAAGAAGATTTGTAATCGCAAGTCAAGTTAAGAGATAAGAGGCGAGATCATGAGTGAAGAAGACGGTATGGACGATTGGGCTGCAGCCATGGCTGAACAGGCCGATGCTGAGTCCGAAAGCGAAGGGGGTGACGACGACGGCGTCCGCGTAGCTGAACTTGACGAACTGTCTGATGACGCGCCCATCACCCAGGAAGAGAAAAAGAAACTCGATACCATTCTGGATATCCCGGTGACCATTTCCATGGAAGTCGGTCGTAGTCAGATCAGTATCCGTAACCTGCTGCAATTAAACCAGGGCTCAGTGGTTGAGCTTGATCGGGTGGCAGGTGAACCGTTAGACGTTCTTGTAAATGGCACGCTGATTGCTCATGGAGAAGTAGTAGTGGTCAACGACAAGTTCGGGATTCGGTTAACGGATGTTATTAGTCAAATCGAGAGAATCAAAAAGCTCAGGTAAATTTCCTTTCAAAACAGGGGGATGCTTTGTCTCCCTGGTTTCAACCCTGTATTGTGCTGAGGCGCAGGCCGCCAACTCCATAACCAATCCCAGCTCGGTACTGTCAATTTTTCTATCATTGCTGCTGATTGTCGCGATTATATTTTCCCTCGCTTACGTCATGCGACGGTTTAATGTCACTCCCGGCAGTTCCGGCCAGTTAAAAGTCATTGCCAGCCTGTCGGCCGGCGCTCGCGAACGGGTAATGGTGTTACAGGTGGGCAATGAGCAACACCTGATAGGTGTGACCGCGCAAAACATTAATCACCTCAGCAAACTCGAACAGCCTCTGGAAAACGTGACCGGTAACGTTGCTGGCAACAGTGGTGGCGCGGCTTTCAAACAAAAGCTGGTGCAGGCCATGGCGCAAAAAATGAATCCGGGTATGAAGGAAAACAACGATGACAAATAAAATGAAAGCCATCGTTATACTGCTTTTAGGCGGTTTGCTGTTGTCTCTGCCAGCAGTTGCTCAGCAAGGTATCCCGGCCGTTACCGTTACCAACAATGGCGATGGTACCCAGGATTACACCATGACCCTGCAGGCGCTGTTTATCATGACCGCGCTGAGCCTGATCCCGGCGTTTATTATGATGATGACCTCGTTTACCCGGATCATCGTGGTACTGTCAATATTGCGTCAGGCCATTGGTTTGCAGCAGTCGCCCTCTAACCAGATTCTGGTTGGCGTGAGTCTGTTTTTGTCACTGTTTATCATGACACCGGTGTTCGATGAAATTAACGTTCGCGCATTGCAGCCTTATCTGGACGAAGAAATGACCTCCATGGAAGCCTTTGAGCAGGCAAAAGGACCCATGCGTGCCTTTATGCTATCGCAAACCCGGGTCAAGGATTTAGAAACCTTTGTGTCGATTGCCGGTGAGGAAGATCAATACGCCGATCCAACCGAGGTACCGCTGAATATCCTTATCCCGGCGTTTGTTACCAGTGAATTAAAAACGGCCTTTCAGATTGGTTTTATGCTGTTTATTCCGTTTTTGATCATCGATCTGGTGGTCGCCTCAATTCTGATGGCAATGGGGATGATGATGCTGTCACCGATGATCGTGTCACTGCCTTTTAAACTGATGTTGTTTGTCCTGGTGGATGGCTGGAACCTGATTTTCGGTACCCTGGCCACCAGTTTTGGCATGGGAGTCTGACCCGATGAGTCCAGAGGTCTTTGTTGAAATCCTGCGTGAGTCTATGTTTATGGTGATCCTGTTGGTATCGGCAGTGATCGTACCGAGCATGATTGTCGGTCTGGTGGTGGCAGTCTTCCAGGCGGCCACCTCAATCAACGAACAAACCATGAGTTTCCTGCCGCGCTTAATTGTTACGCTGCTGGCGCTAAGCTGGGGAGGAAACTGGCTGGTACAGAAACTGATGGATTTTACCTTCCATATGGTAGAGCAGATCCCGCAGGTGGTGGGCTAAATGGAAGTCGAACTGGCAACTATTAATCAGTTTTTAGCTGATTTATTGCTGCCGTTTATGCGTATCAGCGGGATGTTTGCTGCGATGGTTGGTCTTAGCGCCAAATCCATCCCGCCGCAGGTAAAAGCGCTGCTGGCCATGCTCATGACACTGGTGATCATGCCAGTGGTACCGCCAACACCTATTACCCAGATGGTGGATTTAGGCACCATCGTGATTGGTATCCAGCAACTGCTAATTGGTATTGCCGTGGGCTTTTTGTCGATGATGGTGCTTAATACCTTTGTACTGGCAGGGCAGGTAATCGCAATGCAAACCGGCCTTGGTTTTGCCAGTATTGTTGACCCGGTGAACGGCATTAACGTGCCAGCCGTGGGCCAGTTTTATCTGATCCTGGCGACGCTGTTGTTCTGGGGCATGGACGGGCACCTGGCCATGATCAGAATGATTGTGATGAGCTTTGAGGCATTTCCCATTGGCGAAGCCTGGTTTGCCGCCGAGCAACTACGTGATATTGCGCACTGGGCTGGCTGGATGTTTGTGGCGGCACTGACCCTGGCTCTGGCCCCGATTATTTCGCTGTTAATTGTTAATCTGGCGTTTGGCGTTATGACCAAAGCCGCGCCACAGCTCAATATATTCAGCATTGGTTTTTCCATTGCGCAGATAATGGGTTTAATCATTATCTGGTTAACGCTGGATAATTTTTCCACTCACTTTGCTAATCAATGGCAACGTGCTCAACAGTTTATGTGTGAGCTGCTATTGATTTGTCCAAGCTGATAAGGCTGAGCGACGATGGCTGATTCTTCAGAAAAAACAGAAGACCCCACGGGGAAACGAATACAGGATGCCCGCAGCAAAGGGCAGATTGCTCGTTCCAGGGAGCTGTCTACCACACTGGTGCTGGTGGCGAGTAGTTTGATGCTGTTGCTGTTTGGCAGCTTTATCGCTGAAGCCCTGTTTGCCATTTCGGGGCGGATGTTTACCTTGTCGCGGGATGAAACCTACGATCCTACCCATATGTTTTCCGCCTGGGGCGTGGCAATTACCGAGGTTAGTACCCCGGTGCTGTCATTTATGTTTGTTTCAATGATCGCCGGAATTTATGGCTCTATTGCACTGGGTGGTTACAATTTTACCTGGTATTCTGCCGCGCCTCGTTTCACCAAGCTTAACCCGCTAAGCGGTCTTAAACGGATGTTTGGCATTAATGGCCTGGTGGAACTGTTAAAAGCCTTTGCCAAGTTTTTTGTCATCGGTGCAATGGCGTTAATTTCGCTGTCGTTATTTCAGGATGAAGCATTGCATCTGGATCAGGAGATCTACCCACTGAATATTTTTCATGCACTGGATATGATTGAGTGGGCTTTCTTCCTGCTTACCCTGGGCATGGTGCCAATTGCTTTGTTTGATGTGCCATATCAGTCGTATAAGCATAATGAACAAATGAAAATGACCAAGCAGCAGGTGAAGGATGAGCGTAAAAATTCGGAAGGTGATCCGCAGG
>JAYZXK010000608.1:0-8342 GCA_036141415.1 Pseudomonadota bacterium | reverse complement strand
CGGCGGGGATGACGTGGCGGCTGTATTTCTGGCGGGGGCGGCGGCAAGACGGCCCGTGCTGCGGGGGGGCGGGCAGACAGATCAATCATAACGCCTCTCTTTGCTGCTTCCTGCCCTATGATTGCACCAATTTCTTGGGGCGTTCCGGCCTTAGCTTCAGTAACCGCTTTTTCTACAGCGCCAAAAAACTCCTGAAAGTGACCCGGCGCCACCAATACCAGTAGCTGTGCCGACTCGTCGTAGGGGTTCCAGAAACCGTGCTGGTTGTTGCGCGGTAATGACGCGACAGTACCAGGCCCGGCGATCACCTCATCAGTGCCATTGAGAAAATGTACCTTACCTTCTAACACGATAAATATTTCATCTTCATTGGTGTGCGTATGAGGTGGCGCACCCAGCGACTTTGCCGGTAAAATTTCCTCGAACAGGCCGATTTCGGAAGGTAAATCACCTGCTTTAACATGTTGGTAAATAGGCCTGCCGGTATACATTATGGGCTTCCCTTCACCAAGCTTAGTAAAAGAAGCGTGGTATTCACCCTGCGTTGTTTCATGTTGATGTGCAAAAACAGAGGCCGTCAGTAAAGCCGCCACGGCTACCACTGCACCAAATGTTACCTTTTTCATAGATACTCCTTGTTATTGTCTGTATGAAATATGAACAAGTCATGCGCTGTGGTCAAGTTTTCTACCGATATCAATAACTCTGCTAGCTGGTACAGCTAAAAAAATCCATGACATCAGGCAGGCTAAAGCTAATCAAATTTTATCCTCTGCCTGTAAACGGCTCAGAAAATCCAGGTAAGACTATGCTGAAGCTAATTACGTGCCCTGCTTTTCAGGCTTACGGTATCTATAGGGTTTACATCAACATTCTTAATTGGATGACAAACCAGATATTGGAGCTGATTACAGACACAATCTTATTGCTTTATGTCTTTATATTATCGTCTTGTAATCTGTTTCTTCGCCAGCAAGAAACCACTCCTCAGCGGCGAATATCCTCTTCAGGATGAAGTTAAATCAGCAAACTTTGAGGTTATAAACCTCAAGGATAGGGGGAACCCCCTATAGGACAGCGATTTGCCAACCGGTAATGTTAACTCATCAGGATAAAACGAATGTTTCGAGGAGTACCAGATGAAGTCTATCGTTTTACTGTTTTTAAGCGTGCTGACCTTTAACGTGAACGCGGCTGTTATCCGTTATGATTTTTCTACGGAAACCTTTACCGATAACCATAAAATAGGCGGCTACTTTGTTTATGACGACGTGGCGGAATCGTTACTGGAGTTGATGGTTTTATTTGATGGCCCGGAGTTTAACTTTAGCGCCAATATCGAAGATCTTGAAAACCCGGATAGTTTCTCGTTCACAACGGCAGATAATATTTTCGGCAATGATGAAGGTGAAGGATTTTCACTGGCTGCAAATGATATTACCGTTTATACCGGGCTGTATGGCTGGGGCAGTGCGGATACCTGTTACTTTTCTGATTCAGGTGAAGCTTGTACAGGAGGGCTATTTACGCTTACTAACTCGATGGTTCAGGAACGGCCGGAAACAGTCCCTGCACCAGGAGTATTAGGATTATTAGTGATTAGCCTCTTTGCAATGCGCTATAGGACTACAAGAAAGCATAGCTAAAGTTTTGAAGAAGTCTGTGGTTCCCTTCTTCGTCTCACCCCCGCTTTTGCGGGGTTTTTTTTGATACATCCCTGGCCGCGCGTCACTCTTAACCCATGTTACTTTTTGCTTCATCAGAGAAAGCGGTTTTAATCCTGTCGAGCGTTAAAAGCAAACAGACACGCTCACCTGTTTTCGTTTTTTCAAATTAAGTGTAAGTAGGGGTAACCCCCCATAGAGAGGCCTCAACAATTCGCCAATACTGAACGGGTAAACTGTTGTAAGGTGAAGAACATGACATTAATTAATAAAAAAACGCTGCTGTCGGCAGCAATTACGCTGGCACTGCCAGCAGTAGTAAACGCTAAAACATTCGACACCGATTTGGCTAACCTGTTAGACGACGCACCAGAGGCATTGCATCAGGTAATAGTAAGTTTTGACGCAAACGGCGCCCCCAGCGCTGAACAACTGGCAGCAATCGAAGCTTTGGGCATTTCTACCGGTATCAGTATGCAAAACTTGCCAATCGTTGGAGTCCTGGCAACCAAAGCTCAGGTTGAAGCACTGTATCAGCGTGACGATGTGGTTTCGGTGTGGAACAACGATGCATTGGAACTGGAAAATTACGAATCTACCCAAATTACCGGTGTTCAGGCGCTGCGGGCTGACCGCGATTTACGCAACAACGGCATTCCTTATTCAGGTCGTGGTATTGGCGTAGTGGTTAATGACTCTGGTGTGGATGGTACACACAGCGATCTGGCGTTCCCGGACCATGTTGTGCAAAACGTACTGGCACAAACCAACCTCAATAGCTTCAGTGGTGTTTTGCCAATTACTTATCAGGAAGATGTGCCAAACACCGATATTCTTGGTGGCCACGGAACACATGTAGCCGGTACCGTTGGTGGCAATGGTGCAATGAGTTCTGGTTTGCACGCGGGCGTGGCACCAGGCGCTGATATTATTGGTTATGGTTCCGGCGCGGCGTTATTTATTCTGGATACACTTGGTGGTTTTGATTATGCGTTAACGCATCAGTTTGATTACAACATCCGGGTGATTTCTAATTCATTTGGTAACACTGGCGATGTAGGCACGCCTTTTAATCCGGATGATCCAACCAATATAGCCACGAAAAAGCTGGCCGACCGTGGTGTTATCACGGTGTTCTCTGCAGGTAATTCAGGTTCGGGTGAATCTACCATTACAGGTAACTTCAAGAAAGCACCCTGGGTCATTACCGTTGCAGCGGGTGATAAGAACGGCAATCTGGCTGACTTCAGTTCTCGCGGTGTAAGCGGTAAGGGCGGCGAGGTGGTTGTTGATGGCGAAGTGTTTACATGGGAAGACCGTCCTACTATTACTGCTCCTGGCGTTGATGTTATCTCTGCCCGGGATTCACTCTCAAGCCTGGGCGCTCTGAGTGCAACCGATGATGCTGAAATGATTGAACCTCAGCATTTGCCTTTCTATACCGTATCAAGCGGGACGTCTATGGCGGCACCTCATGTTTCAGGTATTGTTGCATTAATGCTCGAAGCAGATCCAAGCCTGCAGTGGGAGGATGTAAAACGTATAGTACAGCAAACTGCTACGCCAATGGCCGGGCTTGAGGCCTGGGAAGTTGGGGCTGGGTATATTAACGCCCATGCGGCGGTCAGCGCGGTAGTGAATGGTGAAGAGGTATTCGGTGATACCGTGAAACTGAATCGCCAGTTTAATGCCTCTGCAAATGTTGTCGAAGGTGATGCCTTCACATTGACGACTTCTTATGTCCCGGTGGGAGAGCGTCCGGTTGAAACCTTCACCGTGGGCAGTGAAGTTTCTCTGGTGGTTGCCAGTGCCTCAATTGAAACAGCTACCGCATTTGTTCTGGAAGATCCGGCAGGTAATCGTTACGGCTCCGGTATAGGTCTGCCCGTATTAGGTTCGGCAGTAGGTACATCGGCACCGGGTATGGCGGGAGAGTGGAAACTCTATGCCAGCGGTATCGGCAGTATCAGTGGCGTCAGTGTTGACCCGCTTGGTGTGACCAATGGCGTAGGTGTGCCTAGCACTATTGATGTCAATATCCGGCTTCTGGAAACCGCGGGCTTTAACGGGCTTGATGACGCAAGCGGCCATCCGGCGCAATCGTTTATTGAATATGTTGTCAGTGAACAGTTGATGGATGCTAAATCCCGGGGATTTATGCCGGATGCGGCATTAACCCGCGAAGACCTGGCCGACACACTAAGCCTGGCGGCCAATCTGCGCCAGTCTTTACTTGGCAATGCTACGCAATTTGCAGATACAGCCTCCAGTGATTTTAATGCGGCCATCAATGCGGCCACAACCAGCGGACAAGTACTGGCAGATCTGACGCACAGCGATGACAGCGTCATGGTTAACGCTGGCGGTGAATTATTCTATCCCGACGAAGCGGTTAACAGAGCTGTGCTGGCGTACTCTTTGGTACAAAGTCTGGGACTGCAGGACGCAGCCGCCGCCTTTGACCCTGACAGTGATATTATTGCTATTGTGTTGGGTGAGGCGGTAGTCGTGGAGGATGCTCAGGATATCCCTGCTGACAAGCGTGGTTATGTGCAACAAGCACTGGCGGCAGGCCTGATGAACGTGGAAGTGTATATCACCCAGGGCCCCTACGATTTTGAGCCTACCTTACATGCTAAATTTAATCCGGCAGATGAGGTAAGCCGGGGTGAAGCGGCTTTCTCAGTGACTCAGTTTAATCAAT
The DNA here is from genome assembly GCA_036141415.1 of Pseudomonadota bacterium. Classification (GTDB taxonomy): domain Bacteria; phylum Pseudomonadota; class Gammaproteobacteria; order Enterobacterales; family Alteromonadaceae; genus Alteromonas. Next base: position 3,974 of record JAYZXK010000608.1, on the reverse strand, counting down.
TGTAACCACTCAACCGTAACAATTGTTTAGATAAAATGTCGCTACTCTAACAGGCCGGCTCTGCCGGCCAATCTGATTAATTCTGCTGAGCTACTCACATTGAGCTTCTTGTAAATATTACTGCGATGATTTTCAGCTGTTTTCAGACTCATGGTCAAAAGCCCGGCGATTTGTTTGCTGGTATTTCCTGCCGCAACCAGAAAAAATACTTCACGCTCTCTGCGGGTCAGCACGTTTAGTGGGCTGGTTCGCTGAAGCGGCTTACTTTCAGTATCGGCGTTGTTGGCTAAAAATGCCGTTTTGCCATGATAAACGGCTTTTATGGCATCAATCAGGATATCACTGGAAGATTCCTTTAGCACATACCCTTTTGCGCCAGCTTCTTGCATTGCTTCTATATATTCCAGTTCATTATGCATGGACAACACCAGAATACGGCAGTCAGGGCGTTGGGAGAGGAGCTTGTCGATGGCAACCAGACCGCTCATTCTGGGCATGGAGATATCCATCACCACCACATCAGGTTTAAGCCGGATGACCTGCTCAATCAACTCTACGCCATCCCCGCATTCACCGATAACCGAAATAGTGGTATCTGTGTTAAGTACCTGGACCAGTCCCTGTCGCATCAGAACATGATCGTCGGCCAGCACGATTTTTATTGTCATAACGATACCGTTAACGTGATATGTGTGCCTAAATCCGGTTTGGAATCCAACTGCAATTCAGCATCGAAAGCACTGGCTCGGTCAGCCATGCTGGACAAACCGATTCCTCTTTCTACCTCGGCGGTATCAAATCCCTTGCCGTTGTCGGTGATGTCCAGGCGTATTATCTGATGATGCTGATGCAGGCTTATCTGTATCCGGTTGGCTTCACTGTGTTTGACTGCATTCACCAGGGCTTCCTGGCAAATGCGAAACAGTAAAATTGCCTGTTCTTTAGGAATATCACTTTTTAAGGCTATATCACAAGTATAATCAATGTTTTCTGCATCCAGCAGATTGCGGCATAACCATTTTAATGCAGGCTTGAGGCCTAAATCGTCCAGGATCGTTGGACTCATCATCCGTGAAAGTTGTCGCACATCTGCCAGTGCTAACTCGGCTATTTCAGTCAGAGCCAGAAATTCATCATTATTGGTAGAGAGACTTTGCAGGCGGCGGGTCAGGCCGGTTAGCAATTGGCCGATTCCATCATGCAGTTCCCGGGAAAGGCGGGCTTTTTCCGACTCTTGTTGGGCCCATAAGCGACGCGCTAACTCTCTTAGATTAGCCTGCTCGGTGTCAAGCCGGTCTCGCAGGGCCTTTTGTTGTCGCTCGATTTCGGCAATCCGAGTTGTAGCATCGTATTGCTGGCTTTTCAAAAGTAACGCTCCTTATACTGGCGGGCAGTTTTTTCAGGTAACGCCGATAACCACAGCTGTAATTGTTGTTGCTGTAATTGTTGCGAGAGTTCGTCGGTAAAGCGTGTCAGGTATAAATGATTGCGCCAATGTTCAGGGTGTCCTTTCAACTGAGCCTGAAGTTTACGACGAGCGTCCTCATCTTGCGGCGCCCGCAAGTACAGCCAGTGCATATAACTCTGATAAAAGGTGGGTTTGATCAAATTTGCAATACGCTCTGCAACCACACTATCGCTACTTACATTCAGGCGTTCATAGAGATCAAGGAGTATTTTGAGTTCTACTGTTACTGGCAGATTAATGGTGGGGAGCTGCTCAAGAAAACCGGCGATTTCATCAGGGTTTATATCAGCCACTTCCACAGCATAAACGTTGCTGAGCCAGCCCAGCACGGTGGCATACTCTTGCATGTCAGCGCTAACCAGAGGCTCCGTGAGAGCTATTTGTTCGGCCACACAGGCCCAGTCAGTAATCCGTAAACACATTTCGCCATGCCACAGAGAAACTTCGATTTGAGCCCTGCTGTCTGCTGAAGCGGTAGCGATAGCAGATGCATTTTTTATATTACTGAAAGCCTGCCTGAGATCGCCTTGGGAAAAGTTTAAATAGCTGTAAAAGAGCTGGTTTATCATCGTTTCCTGGGTTTGCTCTGGGGTAATATTGCTATCAACCTTTATCAGGTACCTTGCTGCAGTGTGCTTGTCACCTTTTACCAGGCTCATCAAAGCCAGATTTTGGTAGGTTCGCATTAAATGGACCTGATCATTAATTCGGCTAAATTGATTAACCGCCTGATTCCAGTAGATATCAGCCAGGGAATAGTCACCCAGCAGGAAATTCATATAGGCTACATTTGACATGCTTTCAGCCTGGGTGTCGGTTTCTCCTAACTGGGTTCGAATATCCAGCGCCCGTTTGTAATAGCCCAGTGCAGCCTGATATCGGCTCCGTTCTTCATACATAAACCCGAGGGTGTCATAGACATGAGCCTGACCAGGCAGATCGCCAAGCTGGTTTAATAATCCGGATGCTTCCTGCAATGATGCCTCGGCTAAATCGAAGTGACCGTTTATCGATGCGACATTGGCCAGGTTAGCCAGTGTGTTAGCCCGGGCAGCAGGTTGCGTTTCGCCATCCCGCAATTGCAGCGAATCGCTGAAATAACGTTCTGCCTGGTCATATTCCGCCAGCCGTAAATGCGCAACACCAAAGGCATTCAACACCAATCCTTCCGCCTGTTTGTCTCCTAAGCGTCGAGCTGCAACCAATGCCTGAGTTAGTTCGTTGGCTATCGCCTGACTAATATCGCCCTGAATAATTTTCAGCCGGGCGAGTTCAAACCAGAGTTGTGGATTATTAGTATTAATCGCCAGAGCTTGCTCGTACAAGGCCATTGCTTTTAATGGCTCATCTGCCCATTCATAAATTTGCGCGCCCTGATACAGCACATCAATATGATTAGGGTAAAGTGAAAGTAATCTTTCGCTGGCCTGAAGGGCCAGCGCTAAATCGTCGGTTAAGTCTGCTGCCAGGATTTTACCTTGCAACAACCAGTATTCAGAGGCTTCAGATAAACCTTGCAGGGTATCGAGGTATTGCTGCGCCTTTGCAAAATCACCATTGTCAGCGGCAAATTCGGCCGCTTTTAACCACCCTCCGGGATACGCCGGAGCTTTATCCAGCAGAGCTTCAAGCTGTGTAGCATAGTCATCTTCGTTGCGACCGACGGTTAGCGTAATTGCGTTCAGATAACTCAGATCAGGGGCAATCGCTGGCTGTCCCAGATGATCGGCTATCTCATCAGTAATGCGGTAGCCCAACTGACTAAGATCGTCGCTTAAAGAAGACTTTCCAACACTGGCGCTGGTTTCAAACAATAGCTGGTTGGCCGGCATTAAAACGGCCGCCACAGATACCAGGTACTGTTGTTCACCGGTTTCGGCGGCATCCAGTATTAACATCAGATCCAGTCCTAATGTCGTACTAAGAATACTGCGATCATCAGCGGATTGTTGAGGGCTGAGCCCCAGATTGACGATAAGCTTATCCAGCGGGGCTTTATCTGCGATGGCTAACTGCCGGGATGCCTCAACAGGATAGGTAAGCAGGTTTGCCAGCAGAGATAGCGGGGCATCGTTACTGGTTGTCACAATGCCCGTACGCAGTGTTTTATCCGGGATCCCGGGAGCTGAAGCTGACAACATCCAGAAGGTGATAATCGCGATGATGGCCGCCACAGCCGCAGCCACTTTAAACCACCCCGTGGATTGGTGGGTCGACTTTGCCCGCAGATGATGCCAGTCACTGACGGCTTGTTCAGTGGTGAAGCGCTGACTTGGCTGTGGATGGGTTAAGCGGGCAATAAACTGCTGTTGGGCTTTTAACCATTGCTGCGCCTGTCTGCCGGATGGAGGAGTGAGACTGGCGAGTATGTTTTCAAGCACTTTGCCAACGCTGAATAGATCTGCGTTATGGCTGCTAACACCGCCTTGCAACACTTCCGGTGCAGAATAATCCCTGTGCCCACTGGTCTGCTGGCTGTTATCGGTTGCCTGCTGACCAATACCAA
>JAYZXK010000607.1:0-4095 GCA_036141415.1 Pseudomonadota bacterium | reverse complement strand
TGAATAAGGCAACCGTTAAGTTACTTCAGGATTACTACGCTGCTTTTAATATGCAGGATATGGACACCTTTTTGTCACTGCTCTCTGATGATGTTATTCATGACATCAATCAGGGCGCTCGCGAAGTGGGTAAGGATGCGTTTGTGGCGTTTATGGAGCGCATGAACAAAAACTACAAAGAAACCATTGTAGATATTGAGGTAATGACCAATGCCGCAGGCGATCGCGCCGCAGTAGAGTTCACCGTATTAGGCGAATACCTGGCCACCGATGAGGGTTTACCCGAAGCAAACGGACAGACTTATAAGCTACCGGCCGGTGCGTTTTTTGAAATTCGCGATGGCCTGGTTGCCCGGGTAACCAACTATTACAACCTTGAAGACTGGATAGCACAGGTTTCGGCCTGATTGCTATACAACACCCATTATGCTTACTTTTAAATGTTTATCCGGTGCAGCGCTACGGCAATATCTAGATGAGCTCGCCCAACTGCGCATGCAGGTGTTTCGCGACTTTCCCTATTTGTATGATGGCGATGCCGCTTACGAAGCCCGTTATCTGAGCACTTATATTGAGGCGCCAGACAGTATTATCGTACTGGCATTCGATGGCGCTAAAGCCGTGGGCGCATCTACCGGCGTACCGCTGAAACATGAAACTACGGAAGTAAAGCAGCCTTTTGTTGAGGCCGGGTTTGATACTGAATGCATTTTTTATTGTGGCGAGTCAGTGCTGCTGCCACAATATCGTGGCCAGGGGGCAGGTGTGGCCTTTTTTGAATACCGAGAGGCCCACGCCAGGTCCATTACAGGCATTACCCACTCCTGTTTTTGTGCGGTTGAGCGCCCGGCCGATCATCCGGCTCGCCCGGCAGATTTTCAGCCGCTTGATACATTCTGGCAGCATCGCGGCTATCAAAAATGTGCCGACCTGACGACCACCTTCAGTTGGAAGGAAGTGGGTGAGTCTGAGGAGTCTGCCAAACCCATGACATTCTGGATGAAAGCACTCACTTAGGACTAGCAATGCATACATTTAAACTGGCCTCGGCTCAGTATGACATAGGTTTTTTTGAACACTGGGATGAGTTTGCCCGAAAGCTTGATGACTGGGTAAGCCGTGCGGCCAGACAAGGTGCCAGGCTGCTGGTTTTTCCTGAGTATGGCAGTATGGAGCTCACCTCCCTGTTTGGTGAAGCGGTGTATAGTGATTTAGCTAAGCAACTGCACGCTATGCAAAGCCTGTTGCCCCGTTGGGCTGATCTGCATAAATCGTTAGCGGCTCAATACGACGTGCATATTCTGGCCAGTTCTTTTCCTACCGCGCAGGAGGACGGCAGTTTTGTAAATCGCGCCAACCTGTTCGGCCCTGAGGGTCTGCTCGGCTATCAGGATAAGCTCATCATGACCCGTTTTGAGAACGAACAATGGCACATCAGCCCGGGCAACGACATTAGAGTAATTGATACAACACTTGGCCGAATCGGCATTCACATTTGTTACGACTCTGAATTTCCTCTAATCGCCAACCATCAGGTAACGGCAGGTGCGGATCTGCTACTGGTACCGAGTTGTACGGATACCCAGGCGGGTTTCCACCGGGTGCGTATCGGTTGTCAGGCTCGTGCATTGGAGAATCAGTGCTATGTGGTTCAGTCGCCAACGGTTGGCGATGCCAACTGGTCGCCCGCCGTCGACGCCAACACCGGCCGCGCCAGCATTTATAGCCCGGTTGATTATGGTTTTCCGGCCAACGGTATTTTAGCCGAGGGTGAAAGCAGCGACCCAGCCTGGGTATATGCCACCGTCGATCTGAGGGAAATAGCCCGAATTCGTAATGAGGGCCAGGTATTTAATTACCGTGACTGGCCTAAACAGTTCGATTTAAAAGCCCCCGGTAAACTGGAACGTTAAAAATACAGGGCTACCAATAGTTAAGTAACTCAAAGTCCTGCTCTGCGGTATCGATGAAAGCCTGATAAATACGTTTGCGCTGTGAGCTTTCCGGCACAAAAATGTAGCAAGGCGGACGGGGAACGGCTTCCTGCAATTCAAACCACAATTTATCCAGCGATTCCTTGCCGGGTACCACGTAAGTCTCACCCCATGTGGTGGTATAGATAATCGTTACTTCATCTACGGTAGGTTTAAGCCGGCTGGCGGTGAAATTGACCACCGCCATACAGGCCTTAATTTGCATAGGGCTTAACAGGGCTTCACGTGGAATGGCATTAACCCGTACCGGCCCGAAAATATTACCAAAATGCTTAATCAGGGCATGTATATCACTGTCGGTAACCGGGTCGGTATCGTAATCCAGCAATACCATGGTACTGATATCGATTACGCGGTTACATACACACCATAAAATGAGTCGCACGGGTGATTCTGCCACGGAGATCCGGGCTTTTTCCTGATTTTTGCCCAGCACACCCAACTGATCGTCGTAATAAGCCGCCCAAACCTGCTGACCGTTTTTACGTCGGTGCTGTTTAATGGTGATCACCGGACAAAATACTTTGTCGTCAAAGCCGATGCGTAAAAACTCCAGCTTGTGTTCTTTCTTGGAATAAAACGTATCGAGGCGACGACCCAATACGGCCATATCCTCCCTACTCACCGACTGATTATCCATTTGCAGTTGCGAGGACATGCGCCGGTAGCAGTAAATTAAGAAGCGGTGAATTTTGCGGCTTAACTGGACTAACTCGGTGAGCGACCAGTTCTGGGAATTATCCAGGTGGCGGATGTCGCTTTTTGTCCAGCCCCACTGTTTAACCAGCCCGGCAATGATACGACGTTTAAAGGTAATATCACTCTCTGCCACGGGCTGGCTGAGTTGGCAATTGCACTTAATATAAAGGCACTGCTGTAACAGCAATACGGTTTCCGGTTCGTTGACCGCCTGATAATGGCTCAGCAACTGATCAAACATCAGCGCGTAGGGATCGATATTGGCTACGTTACCCGGCGCTTCATCGCCGTGATGAACCCGTTTTTTCAGCAGGTTACACAACGGCTGCTCATGCTCCAGATTCTCCAGAAACACTTCAAGCTTGGCCATTTTTAACACTGATTTAAATGGCGAGTCGATAGCTTTACCTAACTGCCAGATTGCTGCACCAAACAATTCCTTGATGTCCAGCTTGTCGAGATGGCCCAGATCCATAAACCAGTTGGGATCCGGTGAGCCCCCCTCTTCCAGGGCATTCAGTAGCGAATAATACTGCTGTTCAGTCGTCGAATCGGGCGTTAACCACCAGAACGGCGCCTTACCCGCCACCACAATATTGGTGGTGTAAAACTCCGATTTCAGGAACACTGCCTGTGCCGATCCGGCACTTTCTCCTTCGGCTACGCCAAAATCATTGTTTCTTACCTTTTCGATATCCGACAGGAAAAAATGGACTTCGATGTCGTAACAACTCATCGCCCAGTCTTCAACGGAGTTGAGTTTGCGCTGCATAGCCGCTAATGAGGCTTCGTTCAGTTTATCGCCATCCACGCAAACCCAATAATCAAAGTCAGACTTTTCCGATTGTGCGATAGTGCCAATGCTGCCCATTAACACTAAAGCGTCGATGGCTCGCTGGCGGGGCCAGACAGACTTAATGTCGTCAAATAAATCTTGCTGCTGAGGAAAAATGGTAAATAGTGCGTCTTTTATTTCGTCACGAAAGCTGAAGTTATTCAGGCCATAAAAGAGGTCAGCGTCGGCTTCGACATAACCAGGAAGATCGGGATGATTTACGTGCAACAAAAAAGGGATGACATGAAACAGCGGCCGGCGCTCTGGCGGCAATAACGCCTGCGCCCGCTCGATACGGGCCTTGTTATAGCGCAGCACCCGCAGTAACCGAATGGTCAGGTTTTGTTGAATTGTAAGCGACGACTGTGAACTCATTGCACCACATTTATCCTTAAATACTTGTTAAAGGATAGTCATTTTATTTCAGACTGCAGCAATCTGCCGAAATAATCTGATTCAAACTCAGTTCTTTACACTGGAATTTTCACTCTGTTATACCCTGCCCGTTTAACTGACGCCAGCGCTACCGGCAGAATTTTTGATGCAAAACCTTGCCTGATGCTTTTC
>JAYZXK010000606.1:0-7060 GCA_036141415.1 Pseudomonadota bacterium | reverse complement strand
AGCGCTTTGTTAATGTGTGTTAAAACCGTCATAAAACCACCGTATTTTTGTGCAGTCTGAATAGTGCTGTAATCCGCTGCGCGCAACCAGGCGTCGGCAAAACGGACAATCACTTTGTACTAGTCAGAATTTAGCAATAATTATGCCCAATAACGGAATGAATTTTGGGAACGATATATGCAGTGCTCCTTGCAACAATGACTAAGCGAGTCATAGGTTTGACACCTTGCATACCGCTCCCGGCCCCTCAGGGCTACTTGTATGAAGAGCGCGGCAAGAGCAATGCCAGCGAACAACAAGCGCATTGCAACAGCAGATAAGTGGTGAGAGTAAGAGTAATGAAAAAAATGTACATACTGATTGCCCGGTTAACCGTTTTTTTGTCGGCGACAACCTGCCTGCTGTTAGCCTTCACAGGGCAAAGTTATGCCGTCTGGTATGAAACCCAGGGGCAATCAGTGGTATTAAACGGCAATAAGGTCCAGGCCAAACATCAGGCGACTGAAGAAGCACTGCGCCAGGCTATGTTATTTGCCGGCGCTTCGGTGCGAAGTGTTCAGCAGCTTACCGATGGCTTACTCAACGATGAAAGCCTTGAGGTCACCGCGTCAGGGGAAGTTCGCCAGTTAGAGCTTATTTCTGAAACCTGGCATGATAATGCGGTTACAGTACGGATCCGGGCTGATATATTTCCCAGTCAACAGCAGTGTTCCGCCGCCCCTTTCAGCAAAACCATTGCCACCAGCTACTTTCCGCTTCTTGAACGTCAGCATGCCCAGGACGGTCAGGTGCAGGAACTGGGGCGCCTGGTCACCGCCCGCTTAAAACGGGAATTCGATCAATCAGCGCAACATGCGGTGATCAGCAGCGTTGAGCCTTATGTAGTACACTGGCAGTCCAGACAAATTCGCGATCAGGCCACGGCCCTTGCCACGCAAACCAAAAGTCAGTTTGTTCTCACCGGCGTGATTGAGGATCTCAGTGTGTACCGACCGGAAGGTAACAGCCTGGCTTTCTGGGAGGACGACACAGCAACCCGGAGTTTTCGGTTAAAGGTCGAACTTATCGACGGTATTAATGGCGCACCGCTATTAAATAAAACCTATGAGACCGAATCGGAATGGGAATTCGATCGATTCGCGCAACTCGATGCATCATCCAACCAATTCTGGCAAAGTGCTTATGGCCAGGCCTTGCAAAACCAGCTACGCCAGTTACAAAGCGATGTAGACTCAACACTGGCCTGCGTCCCGGCCACAGGACGGGTGATTAGTATCAACGGCGGCAATGAGCTGAGTGTCTCACTCGGTCGCCAGCACGGGCTTAAACCGGGCGATACCCTGTCGATTTATCAGATTCAGGAAGTCACTGATTATCGTGGCGTTAAATTCACCCAGTATCACCTGTATCCTGAAGAAGTCACCGTAATCGAAGCCTACGCCGATAACGCCCGGGTAAAAGCCGCTGAAGAGGGCTTTCTGGCCAATATTCAGCCAAACGACTTCGTAGCCAAGCGTTAGGGCTTTAGATTTTCGCCCGCCTATCTATAATGGTGCTTCGTGTCCCCATAGTTTAACTGGATAAAACAAGAACCTCCTAAGTTTTAGATCTGCGTTCGAGTCGCGGTGGGGACGCCAGCCAATTTCTACAGCTTCGATAAGTACTGAACTTTAACGCCGGTTGCGCGTATTACTGATTAGAGACTTAGTGATCGGGGGATTTATGCGGGACGACGATCAGGATTTTGAACAACTGGATAGCTTTCAGGATTTCCTGCAAGAACTCGGCGATGTTAAACCGATAAAGTCTGACGATAAGGTTCACCTTCAGCAAACCCAGCAAGCTATTGAAAAACAAATGCGCCGGGAAGCCCTGCTGGCCCAGAAACCCAAAGAAAGTCCATTAACCTTTGAAGGGGTGAAACCGGTCAAGCCAGATGACTTTTTAGAATTTAAACAGGCCGGCATACAGGATGGCGTGTATAAGAATCTGCGCCAGGGCAAATATCCAATCGAGCAAAAAATTTCACTGGCAGGGCTCTCATTGCGCGATTCCAGCATAACCCTGTATCAGAAAATCAATGCTGCCCATGAACGTGGTGTAAGAACTCTGCTGATTCAACATGGCAAGGGCGAGCAAAGTCAGCCCTTCCCTGCTTTGAAAAAATCTTACGTAAATCACTGGCTGGTGCAGTTTAATAACGTGATTGCCTTTCATACCGCTCAACCGATGCATGGCGGACTGGGTGCAACTTACGTATTATTGAAGAAACACCCTGATCAAAAGATGATAAATCGCGAAAAACAGGCAAAACGATAACCTGCCAAAAATGACATAATTATCGTTAACTAATTAATTTTTATTAATTATTTTGAAGTGATTTGTTGAACTTCGGTAGATAATTCAGCTGACTGGGCGGAGGTTCCAAACGCTGCTGTAACGATCATAAGCAGCACTGCAACAGCCACGCCGGTTAAGCCGAAACCTTTTGAAGAACGATTCATATTCGTCTCTTATTATTTCTAGACCACTGTAAAACTGAGCACAGCGATGTTAACCCATCCCCTACAAGTCCTTGTAACCACACAGCATTCCATACTGCTTGCACTACTTTAATGCAGTAGCAGGGCGCTGGCAAGGTGTCAGGACAATTATTTGACACCTTGCCGTCATTTTTTTGAAATTAACCAACAAAACGCCGTGCGTTGCGGAAAATACGCATCCACGGAGAGTCTTCCTGCCACTCATCCGCACGCCATGAGTTAGCCACTGCTCTGAATACACGCTCGGGGTGCGGCATCATAATAGTACAGCGGCCGTCGTCGGTCGTAAGGCCAGTGATCCCCATGGGTGAACCATTCGGGTTAGCCGGGTACTTAGACGCCACTTCACCGTAGTTATTTACATAACGCAGTGCCACTTTATCCTGCACAGATTGTAAGTCCGCTTGTGCAGCGAATTCTGCACGGCCTTCACCGTGAGAAACCGCAATCGGCATTCTCGAGCCTGCCATATCGGCAAACAGTACCGATTTAGACTGTTGCACCTCAACCATGGCCACGCGGGCTTCAAAGCGCTCTGACTTATTGGTGACAAAGTGTGGCCAGTGAGCCGTTCCCGGGATCAGGGATTTAAGATTAGACAGCATCTGACAACCATTACAAACCCCGAGGCTGAAGGTATCGTCGCGGTGGAAGAAACCTTCAAACTGTTCACGGGCACGCTGATTGAACAGGATAGACTTCGCCCACCCTTCACCAGCGCCAAGCACGTCACCATAAGAGAAGCCACCACAGGCTGCCAGGCCTTTGAAGTCTTCCAGCGCAACGGCCCCCGAAAGCACATCGCTCATGTGCACATCGAGAGCGGTAAATCCGGCCCGGCTAAAGGCTGCCGCCATCTCCAGATGAGAGTTAACGCCCTGCTCACGCAGGATAGCAATGCGTGGCTGAATGCCTTTGGCAATATAAGGTGCAGCCACATCATCGTTAATGTCGTAACTCAGCTTGGCGTGCAGGCCAGGATCTTTAGCGTCTTGTTTCGCCTCATGTTCCTCGTCTGCGCATTCCGGGTTATCCCGTAAGCGCTGCATAGCGTGTGTGGTTTCGGCCCACATGGCTCGATAGGTAGTCCGCGCTTCGCTAAGCACCACTTCGCCGCCACGGGTAAACTCGATGGTATCAGTAGTATTTAATGTACCTACGTTATGCACTATCTCGCCCAGACCATTTGCTGCGAATACGGCAAGCACACTCTCCACATCGTCAGCAGAGACCTGCAATACCGCCCCAAGCTCTTCGCTGTATAGCGCTGCCAGGTCGTCATCGCCCAGCGAATCAAGCGCTACACTCACACCGGTTTTACCGGCAAAAGCCATTTCCGCTACGCTGACAAATAAACCACCGTCTGAGCGATCGTGATAGGCCAGCAGTTTGTTGTCAGCCAGTAATGCCTGCACGGCATTAAAGAAATTAAGCAGTAATTCCGGCGCATCCAGATCAACCGGCGTTTTACCTAACTGGTTATAGACCTGAGCCAGACAGCTGGCGCCTAAACGATTTTTACCTGCACCTAAGTCCACCAGCAATAAGGCGGTCTCGCCTTTGTCAGTGCGCAGTTGAGGAGTTACCGTTTTACGAATATCCGTCGCCGCACCGAAGGCGGTGATCACCAGTGACAGCGGCGCTGTCACCGACTTATCTTCACCGTTGTCCTGCCAGGCGGTTTTCATCGACATAGAGTCTTTGCCCACCGGAATAGTCAGGCCCAGTGCCGGACATAATTCTTCACCTACCGCTTTTACCGCTTCGTACAAGCCCGCGTCTTCACCCGGATGTCCGGCTGCAGCCATCCAGTTAGCCGACAATTTAATGCGTTTCATGTCGCCGATGTGGGCGGCAGCGATATTGGTAATTGATTCACCTACTGCCAGTCGTGCAGAAGCTGCGTAATCGAGCAAGGCAACCGGCGTACGTTCACCCATCGCCATTGCTTCACCATGATAGGTATCAAATGCCGAGGCGGTGACAGCAACGTCAGCAACCGGTACCTGCCACGGGCCAACCATCTGATCACGGCTCACCAAACCGGTTACGCTGCGATCGCCAATGGTAATCAGAAAAGTCTTCTCCGCAATGGCAGGTAAGCGCAGCAGTCGCTCAGCGGCATCGGCAAGACTAATCCCGGTGCAATCCAGTTCAGCAGAACTGTGCGTGGCGCTGGCCACATCACGATGCATTTTAGGCGGCTTGCCTAATAAAACTTCCAGTGGTAAATCGATAGGCTGGTTATCAAAATGCTCGTCATTCAATAACAGGTGTTGCTCTTCAGTAGCTTCACCAATGACAGCGAAAGGCGCGCGCTCACGCTTACAAATAGCTTCGAACACAGCCAGTTTATCCGGCGCTACCGACATGACGTAACGTTCCTGAGACTCATTACACCAGATTTCCAGTGGCGACATACCCGGCTCGTCTGACAATACTTTACGCAGTTCAAAGCGACCGCCACGACCACCGTCGTTCACCAGCTCCGGCATTGCGTTGGATAAACCACCCGCGCCCACATCGTGGATAAACTGGATAGGGTTGTCTTCACCTAACTGCCAGCAGGCGTCGATAACTTCCTGGCAGCGGCGTTCCATTTCCGGGTTATCCCGTTGTACCGAGGCAAAGTCGAGATCTTCACTGGACTGCCCTGAAGCCATGGATGAGGCTGCACCGCCGCCCAGGCCAATGTTCATTGCCGGGCCGCCAAGAACGATCAGTTTAGCACCAACCGTAATTTCACCTTTTTCGACGTGATCCTGACGAATGTTACCTAAACCACCGGCCAGCATAATTGGTTTGTGATAGCCACGCACTTCGGTGCCGTTAAAGCTGTTTACTTCCTGCTCGTAGGTACGGAAATACCCTAACAGGTTAGGACGGCCAAACTCGTTGTTGAACGCAGCGCCACCAAGTGGGCCATCGATCATAATGTCCAGCGCGCTGACAATACGGGTAGGTTTGCCATAATCGACTTCCCATGGACGCACTGCATCAGGCAGTTTCAGGTTCGACACGGTAAAACCAACCAGGCCGGCTTTCGGTTTAGAACCGCGACCGGTAGCACCTTCATCACGAATTTCACCACCAGAACCCGTTGCAGCGCCAGGAAACGGTGAAATTGCCGTGGGATGGTTGTGGGTTTCTACCTTCATCAGGATAGCAATATCTTCGTGATGATAAGTATATTCATGGGACTGTGGCTCAGGGAAGAATCGGCCAGCCTGCCAGCCTTCCATTACCGCGGCGTTATCTTTATAGGCTGAAAACACATATTCCGGACACAGCTCGAAGGTGTTCTTGATCATTTTGAACAATGATTTAGGCTGCACCTCGCCATCGATAGTCCAGTCGGCATTAAAGATTTTATGGCGACAGTGCTCAGAGTTAGCCTGAGCAAACATGTACAGCTCGATATCGTTAGGGTTACGCCCTAACTTCACAAAGTTATCAAACAGGTAGTCAATTTCGTCGTCGGCCAGGGCCAGGCCCAGCGTCTGGTTAGCTGAAACCAGCGCATCTTTACCCGCGCCTAAAATATCCACCGAGCTGAATTCCCGGGGCTGATGCTTATCAAACAGCACCGACGCTTCCTCTGGCGCAGCAAATACGCTTTCGGTCATACGGTCATGAAGGGCTGCGGCTACCAGCTTACGCTGTTCATCTGTCAACGGCTGTGCCGCTGTCACATAAAAAGCACAACCACGTTCAACCCGGGCAATTGCTGTTAATCCGCAGTTGTGGGCAATGTCGGTGGCTTTACTTGACCACGGCGAAATAGTACCGGGACGAGGAGTCACGAAAAAACAAACGCCGGTGGCAGCTTCCTGTGCCTGCTTCGGTCCATAGGTTAACAATTTATCCAACACCGATAATTGTTCTTCAGTTAACGCCTGTTGCGTATCAACTAAATGAACATATTCGCTGTAAAGGTGAGTAACATCGACACCAGATTGCTGCAGTCGTTGGATTAATTTAGCTGTGCGGAAGTCAGATAACGCCGGAGCGCCACGTAGGACCAACATAGTTTGCTACCTAATTTGTGAGAACCGCCGGGTAGAAAACGCCAATCTGCCGTCGGTCCTGGTTGTGAACTTGTTTGGCGCGGATTATAGTGGAAAAGCGGCGGCTTGATAACCAGCAAGGGTTATTCAAGCGTAATTTTTTTAGCCAGATAACCCGATCCTGTGGTTTTAGCACTAACAGCAGTAGTAAAGAATAATAATGAATCCCCTACTTCACCTTTTATCAGGCAAAATTCTGCTTGTTGTAATCACGTTAAGCTGGTTGTTACCTGCCAGTGCCCAGGCCCAGTCCACGCTCAATAGCGTTCTTGAGGAGCAGGTTTTGAAAGTCGGTCTGATAAATGACAGGCACCATTACCATCTGACCGGAGATGGCCCCACGGGCTTTGACTACGGCTATGCTCGCGGTCTGGCTGACTATCTGGGCGTCACCTTACAAGCCGTACCGTTTTACAGTGAGACAAAGCTTTACCGGGCACTTAGCAATAA
>JAYZXK010000605.1:0-6005 GCA_036141415.1 Pseudomonadota bacterium | reverse complement strand
ACAACAATTGATTGCCACACAATAAGCGCGTGGCTTATCAATAGAAATTCTCATGCTACCATTAGGTTAACTGGTTTGTTCTGGCGCCCGTACACGGGCAAAATGGAATGATAATTACAATAATGGTAAACGCATCTAATGATTAGTGTATTTGATATGTTCAGTGTGGGCATTGGCCCATCCAGCTCGCATACCGTTGGCCCGATGAACGCGGCCGCAGAATTTGTTGATGAACTGAAGAGTCAGCAACTTATCGGCCAGGTTACTCACGTAACCACCGAGCTATTCGGGTCATTGGGTCAAACCGGTAAGGGCCACGGCAGTGGCAAGGCGGTTATTCTGGGGTTACTCGGTGAGCGCCCTGAAACCATTGATGTAGAGCGTATCGACACCTGGCTGGCAGATATCGACGCCAGCGAAACACTTAATCTTGGTGGCGAGAAATCCATTCGATTTGGGCGCACCAAAGCCATTGTGTTTCATCGGCGTAAAACCCTGCCCCGCCACGCTAACGCCATGTCGCTGCACGCCTATAATGGTGAAACCCAACTGTTATCACAAACTTATTATTCTATTGGTGGCGGCTTTATTGTTCGCGACGATCAGTGGGATGTGGCCAAGCAGGAAGCCAAACAAATCAGCAATACCGTGCCCTTTAGTTTTCGTACCGCCAGCCAGTTACTGAGTCTGTGCAAAGAACAGGGACTAAGTATCAGCGCGTTAATGCTCAAAAATGAACAGGCGTTGCATCCGGGCAAAGACATCAAGACCCGCTTACAGGAACTGTGGATGACCATGGATGCCTGTATTGAACGCGGTATCGAGAGTGAAGGTATTTTACCCGGCGGCTTAAAAGTTATGCGCCGCGCGCCGTCGCTTTACCACCGGCTGATGACCGAGTACAGCGGCGATCCCATGCAACCGCTGGACTGGGTGAATCTGTTTGCCCTGGCCGTTAACGAAGAAAACGCTGCTGGCGGTCGGGTAGTTACCGCGCCGACCAATGGTGCCGCAGGGATTATTCCAGCAGTCCTTAAATACGTCGACAAATTTGTTCGCCCGGTTGATAAAGACATTGCCAGCCGTTTTTTATTAACTGCCGGCGCAATCGGCATTTTATACAAAGAAAATGCCTCGATCTCCGGTGCTGAAGTAGGCTGTCAGGGAGAAGTGGGTGTTGCGTGCTCTATGGCTGCTGGCGCCTTAACAGAAGTACTGGGCGGTAATATTGCGGCAGTCGAATGTGCTGCTGAAATTGGTATGGAGCATAACCTTGGTCTTACCTGCGATCCGGTGGGTGGCCTGGTACAGGTGCCCTGTATTGAGCGTAATGCCATGGGCGCCATTAAGGCTATTAATGCATCCCGCCTCGCCCTGCGTGGTACCGGCGAACAAAAGGTGTCTCTCGATAAAGTCATAAAAACCATGCGGGATACCGGCGCCGATATGAAAACCAAATACAAAGAAACCGCCCGGGGTGGTCTGGCAGTGAATATTATTGAGTGTTAGTGCCGTGGGCAGCATGCTTTTGCTGCCAGGCCTTATATTCATCGGTTAACAGGGGCGCTGGCCAGCGCCCGTACCAGTCATAACCGGTGCGGCGTTCACGGGAAATTTGCGCCAGTGAATCTACCCGCTGCCCTTGCCGGTTAGCCAGTAAAGGCTGTTGGGTGGCTAAATCGTAAAACCTTGCCCAGATAGGCGCACTATCTACGGTGGTAACCATCACCCTGTCCCAGGTTGAGGTATGGTATTTATATCTCACCGGCTCTGCTTCAACCTGCACCATGTCGATACCAGTTAACGCATTTTTCTTAAACCACGTCATAGCACTATGAATAGCCTGACGTTTTTTGGCCGAAGGCAGAGGATCGTTCATTAAATACCGCACCACATCCACACTTTCCCGGCTTACCAGCGAGGCTAACTCAAAGGCTCGTCCCTGAGTGGGCAACAAACTGACTGCATCGTACTGCCCGGCCCAGATAGTTAGTTCATCGGCCGTTTTTACCTGCAGGTTCAGGAGCAACGCATCGCCACGGCTATGCGCTTCACTAATCTGTTGTACCAATTTGGCGGGTAAAAAGTTAAAACGCTGACTGCCAAGAGTGATTTCCTGTAATAAACCAAGTACGCCCGCCATCACATCGTCCATGATGGTGATATGGCCATAATACCGTTCGGTACTTGGCGGAGAATGTGTAAAGCCGCCATTGGCGAGCTGGGCTGATAAAATAAATCGCAGGCCGCGAATTACGGCTTGTTGATACTTTTCATCATGAGTTTGTTGATACACTTCGGCCAGATAGCGGATTTGTGGATACACATTGCGGTTATCAAAACTGGTATCCGTGGCGTTGTATAATGTGGCCTGGCGGGCAATTTCCTGCTCAGACATGATCCTTAGCGGGTTAATGTTTTCCGGCCAGCCACCATTAGCGCGTTGATAACGCAATATATTGTTGGCAATCAGACGAATTTGATGAAGCGCATAGCGCGGCTGTGGGTCGCGATGGTTCTGATCGTTCCAGTGCTTAATCACATCACTGAAACCAGCCACTTCAATCGCTTTATACTGAGTTTCAGAAGTTTGGCAGCCATTGCAGGCAATCACCACCATTAATACCAACACCCATTGTTTTATTGCCACAGCACCTTCCCTGTTAAAGTTTTGATAAACAATCCAACAAACCGGGCATTAAATCGCCGGTTTACTTAACCGGTAATGTATGCCCTTTAAACATGCGCTCAACTTCATCGTTGTTTTTCAGCATCATTGCCTTTTCCACTTTGTCTTTAGTCAGGTGCGGGGCAAAGCGTTCGATAAAATCAAACATGTAACTGCGCAGGAACGAGCCTTTACGGAATCCAATTTTGGTGGTGCTGTATTCAAACATATGGCTGGCATCTATTTTAACCAGGTCGGCATCCAGTTCTTCGCTCACAGCCATTGAGGCAATCACGCCAATGCCAACCCCCAGTCTCACATAAGTTTTAATGACATCTGCATCGGTAGCAGTAAACACGATTTTTGGCGTTAAACCGGCTTTCTCGAAGGCATGGTCGAGCTCTGAACGGCCAGTAAAACCAAATACGTAAGTGACCAGCGGGTACTGCGCCACATCTTCGATGGTTATAGAAGTTTTCTTGGCCAATGGATGGTCTTTATTAACGATGACACTGCGGTTCCAGTGGTAACACGGCAGCATTACAAGATCGTTGTATAAATGCAGGGACTCGGTGGCAATGGCAAAGTCCGCCTCCCCTTTGGCGGCCAGATCGCTGATTTGCGAAGGCGTACCCTGATGCATATGCAGGGAAACCTTGGGGTATTTGTTCATAAAGCCTTTGATCACATCCGGCAAGGCGTATCTGGCCTGGGTATGCGTGGTGGCTATATTGAGTTTGCCCTGATCAGGCAGATTGTGTTCGCGGGCGACCGCTTTGATGCTCTCAACTTTGTTAAGAATTTCACGGGCAATGTTGATCACTTCGTTACCCGCTGGTGTTACGTGGGTTAAATGTTTACCGCTGCGCCCGAAGATCTGCACGCCGAGTTCATCCTCGAGCATTCGGACCTGTTTACTGATACCAGGTTGTGAGGTAAATAAGCTTTCAGCAGTGGCTGATACGTTAAGGTTATTGTTCTGTACTTCGACAATGTATCTTAATTGTTGTAATTTCATTGTATATCCACGCGTAAACCTGATAACCGTCAACACACACTCATTCAAAGAAGCCTGAACAGAGTGCTGATCTGTCGACAAGCTTAATCGCATGCTTATGCAAAAGTAGAGGAATTAGTTATTATTATGTTGGATACTAGCATAAGCAAGTCTGAGAACAATTGGAAATAACAGAAATGACAACCCGTTCTGAGGAAAACAACAACACAGAGCTTTCTACAGACAATCAGTTTGATTTTTCAACTGTACTGGCAGCAGCCGTGCACGATATGAAAAATTCACTGAATCTGTTAGTGCAGTCGGTTGAGCTAATTGTTTCCACACTTCCGCCGGAGCTTACTGAAACCCGCAATCAGATTGTCGATTTACACTACGAAGCCAACCGTATGAATACCGGGCTGGTACAAATCTTATCGCTCTACCGGGCCAATCGCGAAACTCTGCCGGTCATGATTGACCAGTGTTTTATTGATGAATTACTCGAAGATATCGTGCTATCTAACCAACTCTATGCCTCACAGAAAAATATTACCATTAAAAACCACTGTACTGATGAGCTTGCCTGGTACCTTGATGCAGATCTTATGTACCTGTTAATTAATGATGTTTTGATCAATGCGCTTCGATATGGTAAATCAGACATTATTATCAATGCGTATCAACAAGATGGCTATTTAGTTGTTAAAGTAGAGGACGACGGTAATGGCTATCCGGATCACATGCTGGTTACCGTTGATACCAAACCCTCAGATTTTAACGTAACTCAGGGCCGTACTGGTCTGGGTTTGTATTTTGCGCATCTGATTGCCAGAGCACATGCAAAGGGTGAAAAACAGGGTTTTATTACCCTGTCTAACGGTGGAACTTTAGGTGGTGGCATATTTGAAGTTAAAATCCCCTGAGTTCGGGCCGATAAACCAATAACAACGATAAAAGCAATACACAGACGGGAAGCACTGAATGACATTTATAATCATCATTGTACTGATAGTAGTGCTGGTAGTACTGGCCATTGTGGTCAATGCCTATCAACAGTACAAAGCGAAGATCGATGCCGAGCGCCGGGCCGAGGTAGCCAAACAGCGCACCATCATCGACGAGACAGAAAATGTCCTGATGGCGACCTCGCAAATGCCTATTTCTCAGGGGCTGATTAAAATATTGCTTAAGCGTATTCAACGTGCTTTGCAGGTGACCCATGAGCTGAATCCGACCTCTCCGGATATAAAACAGCACCTCGAAGACATCAGCGCCCGGATTAAATCGATTGATATTGAGCCAGACAATAATAACCAGTTTGCGCTACCTGAAACCGACAAAATGATCATTCAGTATATTCAGGCGGTTAAAAAGCTCCGTGTGATGCTGCGCACCGAAAGAAGCAAAGGAAAGGTTGACGGCAGTACCTACCTGGAACAAGACAAACTACTTGAACGGTTGCAGTTAAAAGTGAACGTAGAAACATTAATTCGCCGTGGTCGCGGGGCTCAGCAAACCAATATGCTCGGCTCTGCCCGGCAGTATTACGAGAAAGCCATTGCCGCACTCGAAGCTCAGACCCAGCCGGATGAATTTGTTCAGTCCCGTCTGGAATGGCTCAACCAACAATTAAAAGACATTCAGGAAAATCTCAAAAACGCCAATGCCCAGGATCGCGCTAAACGCCGCGAAGAAGAACGCGATGAACTGGACGAATTGTTTGCCCCCAAGAAAAAATGGTAATTTGCCCCTTCTACTGGGATAGGTGTAAGTGGCTTTTAAGCAGCGGCGGGTTCGCTTCAGAGACAATTTGTTAACCCACTTAACTTTTACATTTTCGTTACAATCATTCTGTGCTACTGTCAGTTACCTAAACCAGTTTTGCGGAGTAGTACATGGCATTTGGCCGTCGTCAATTTATAAAGTCCAGTGCAGCATTAGCCACCCTGGCCAGCTCACCTTTATTGTGGTCCTGTTCAGACCAAAAGCCCGCAGCAGCGTGTAACAGCACCGCTGACTATGGCGTACAACTCTTTATGTTCAGAGAAAGCTTTGCCAAAGATCCTAAAGGGACTCTGGCACAGATAGCCGCTATGGGCTTCACTCAGGTCGAACTTTTTGGTTTAGGCGGCTTTATTGGCATTCCTGGCGCCCCCTTTTTTGGTCTGTCGATAGATGAAATTGCCAGTGCGCTTAAAGCCGTCAATCTGAAAACCCCAACCGCCCACGTAAGTGGCAAGCTCGATGATGTGAATCATTCCCAGGAACTGGCTGGCAAACTCGGTATTGATTATTTTATTGAGCCGCTGGCAGAAGAACTACTGGCACTTAACGACGGTA
>JAYZXK010000604.1:0-11919 GCA_036141415.1 Pseudomonadota bacterium | reverse complement strand
CTCATCACAAGCCTCGGGCAACTTAAATATCATTGCAGCACGCTTGTTCCTGCCAAGATAACGGGTACGGGCAACCACTTCCTGGCCCATATAGCAGCCCTTGTTAAAATCGATAGCATCCAGCGCCTGCAGATTCATCATCTGTGGAACGTACTGATTGATTTGTTCTTCGCTGGTCAGTGCGGGGATACCGCTGGCAATATCCAGTGCTGTGGCTGCCGTTTCCTCAAACAGAGGTAAATCAACGTTGCTCACCGCCTGTACGAATGCCGGCGAAGCGTCTTTCTTCAGGGCAAGCAGAATGGTATCCGCGGGATAATCTAGAGCGATACAGAAGCCTGAATCAGACTCGACTATGGCCATCGGGCTATCAGGTAGCGCTGCAAAATTGCTATCCAGTGGCGCGGTAGTTTGCTTACCCTTTAACAGGTAAAAATCAAGATTTTCCGTTTCGGAGGCGATTTCAACCTTCGAAAATACGCCGTATTTTTTAAGTTGCTCCACCGATGCGCCTACTGCGGTATTGCCTGCAATCAGATAAAGGGCTGCGACGCCATTGGCCACCAGACTCACACTCCAGCTTTTGCCTTTAAAGTCACAGTGTGCGCTGCGGCGCACGGTTGCGTCAGCCATCTTATTGATATCAATGGTCAACTGACTGTGCAAAAAGGTTTTGGCATCATCGCCACTGACACTCGCACAGGCCATCGACGGCAAAGCCACGACGAAATTATCGGGAAAAGCATCCAGTTTGGGAGGGAGTGGGGAGTACGCTTGCATAGTGATATTAACGCCTGATGTTTTAACTAACCTGCTGGTGTATATGAGGGGTATCAGCCAGAAGATCAAGGGGAATGATGATTGTTGTTGTGAGCGGGGCTGACCTCCTGTTCAGGGGCGGGTAATAGTCACCAGAATGCGCGCCAGGGTTGCCCCTCGGGTAAATAGAAGCGCAACCTCTGCATGATAAAGTGACGCCTCGTGGCCAGTATCAACCTGTATCCAACCGTGATATATTTGCCGCCATGACTATTTCACACAATCAACCGGTTATGTTTACTGCGAAACGTTATGCACGATTGAAATGGGCTTGCCGCCGCGGCATGCTGGAGCTGGATGTACTGTTACTGCCATTTGTGGAAGAAGCGTTTAACGATCTGTCTGAACAGGATAAGGAAACCTTTGAACGGTTGCTGACCTGTGACGACCCGGATCTGTTTGCCTGGATTATGGGCCATCAGACCTGTCAGGATCCTGAGCTGGCCAGGATGGTCGATACAATTGTTAGCCGGGTCAAAGTATAGCGTTATTCTGCAACCGCCCCTGCGCCAGTCTGTTTATCGAATAATGCTGGCCAGTGTGGCAGTCGCGATTATCCTGGTGTTAACGCCTACGTTCTGGTGGGCAGTACTCACCGGGTGTGTCAGTTTGTGCCTGGCAATGTTCTGGCCGCTGAACGTTGAATCTCATTCACAAGCCTGGATTATTGATGAAACTGGCGAAGGCTATACGGTTATTAGCGGTCGTCAGGATAACGACGGTAACTGGCAAATCAGCCCGCACTCAAAGCTGCTTCCCGGTGCATTGTATCTGGTACGCTATTATCAGCAGTCGCAGCGGTTTGAAACCTGCTGGCTTTTTCCCTGGCAGGTTCAGGATAAAGATTACCGCCGACTCGCCAGGATTGTGTTTAGGCAAGGACAACTCTGAATGTTAGGACTTTATTTGCAGGCTGGGTTTAAGAAAGCCGCTGATATTACGCCGTCATCACTGGAAGGCCTGCAACGTGCCCCGGTGTTATGGCAGACTTTCTTACCCAGCGCTCGTCACTATAAAAAATACTGTAAGTTAGTTGGCTGGGAAAAAACCGACCAGATGCACCCGTTTTACTGGCAGGTGCGCGGGCTTTCATTGCAACTACGCTTACTGACTCATGGTAAAAGCCCGTTTAAATTACTGGGGCTGGTGCATTTGCAGAACCATGTGGAAGAGTACGTCGAATGCCGCACCGATATTCCCTGTGAGCTGGTGGCCCGGTTTGGCACTGTTTATCAGCATCGCCGTGGATTGGCTATTGAGGTTACCGTTACCGGCAATCAGCGCGGTCAGCGGGTCTACAGCGCAACCGGCACGTACCTGATGTTAACCTCATTAAAACCCGGTCCGTTACCCGCTTACGAAAGCGATATTGCCGCGCCGGGTGATACCTCATCAAAGACTGCAGAGCTAGCATTCAGTGCTGCAATGGTGCGCCGTTATGCGAGACTGTCTGGCGATGTTAACCCCATTCACTTAAGTACGCTGACAGCCAGAATATTTGGCTTTAAACGGGCGATTGTGCATGGCATGTATAGCGGCGCAAAGGCCGTTTCTGTGCTGGACAAGCAAGCGGGCCTAAACGGCAAACCAGTGCTTTTAACCTTTAAACGGCCGATGTTTGTCCCCGCAAAGGCGTTACTGTTATGCGAGCAGAGGGAACAAACCACCCATTTCGCAGCGGTCTCAGCCAATCGCGAGCAAGACGAAACTTACTTTACCGGAGTGGTTGGCTAACAGCACTAGCACCGGGATTAATGTTCGAAACTGGTTAAATCCCCCGGTTGCGGTGAGCTGTTAGACTGCATCGGGGTTAGTATCGAAGGCGTAGCATTCTCTGTCCGTTCCGGATAATCCTGGTTGTAATGCAGTCCACGGCTTTCCTGACGTTGCATGGCGCAGCGTACTATTAGCTCAGCCACAGTCACCAGGTTACGAAGCTCCAGTAAATTATTACTTACCCTGAAGTGAGAGTAGTAATCACTTATCTCCTGTTCCAGCAGTTTAATCCGGCGGAATGCTCTTTCCAGCCGTTTGTTGGTGCGTACAATGCCCACATAATCCCACATGAATAAGCGCAGCTCATGCCAGTTGTGCTGAATAATAACTTCTTCGTCTGAGTCGCTAACCTTACTTTCATCCCAGGGCAGGATAGGTTCCTCCGCGGGCGTTTCATCCAGTCGGGAAAGAATATGCTCAGCCGCTGAGCGGGCAAAAACGATGCATTCCAGCAGCGAGTTAGAGGCCATACGATTGGCACCATGTAAACCGGTGTAAGCGACCTCGCCAATCGCATAAACATTATCCAGATCGGTACGTGCATTTAAATCGGTCATCACGCCACCGCAACTGTAATGGGCGGCCGGGACCACCGGAATGGCTTCACGGGTAATATCAATGCCCAGCGACCGACACTTACGGTATATGTTAGGGAAGTGCTTCACGATGAAGTCAGCCGGTTTATGACTGATATCCAGATACATACAATCGGCACCCAGGCGTTTCATTTCATAGTCGATGGCGCGCGCCACAATATCTCGCGGGGCGAGATCTTTGCGTTCATCAAATTTTTCCATAAACGGTGTACCGTCGGCATGCACCAAACGGGCACCCTCGCCACGTAATGCCTCGGTAATAAGAAAGTTGCGCGCCTGGGGATGAAACAAACAGGTAGGGTGAAACTGGTTAAATTCCATATTGGCGACCCGGCAACCCGCCCGCCAGGCCATGGCAATACCATCACCGCTGGCAATATCGGGATTCGACGTGTATTGGTAAACCTTGCTGGCACCACCGGTGGCCAGTGTGATAAAACGGCTGCGGATCACTTCGACCTGTTCCCGTTTGCGGTTCCATACGTATACACCTTTACAGCGGTTAGGGTCTTCCTGACTTTTGATCATATCGATGGCGTTGTAACGCTCAAAGATATGAATGTTAGGGTGCTGGGATACCGCTTCGTTAAGGGTGATTTGCAGCGCTTCGCCAGTGGCATCGGCGGCATGCAGGATACGGCGGAAGCTATGCCCGCCTTCACGAGTCAGGTGATAGCGGTTTTCACCACTGTCTGATTGCTCCTGATCAAAGGGAACACCGTGTTTAATTAACCACTCCATGGCGCTTTTCGCATTTTGTGCGGTAAATCGCACGACGTCTTCGTCGCAAAGATAAGCGCCTGCTTCCAGAGTATCCTGTACATGGGACTCAATAGAGTCACGCTCGTCAAACACGGCAGCGATCCCCCCCTGAGCGTAGCGGGTTGAGCCTTCGTTACAATCACTTTTACTAAGCAGAATTATGCGACAATAATTGGCCAGTGACAGGGCGAGGCTCATGCCAGCCGCGCCGGAACCGATAATTAGAACATCACAACTGTGCTCAACGTTTGTGTCGGCAGGTTGCTCCGGTGTTACAGATGAAGAAGCATTTGAATTCATGTAATGTAAGGGTCACAATGCGTGATTTTCGGAAAGTCTAATAAAACTCGGCGCAAACGTAAAAGAATAAACGCCTCTAAGGCAGTTATTTTACCGATAATTGGCATGTTTAGCTTGAGAAACGAAAAAAAGATCACATTCTTTGCGAACTTTTTAGAAAACGCGAAGTCTACTCAATTGCTTGCATGAGCTATTTGGGTATTAGTCGGTAGGAGAAATGGCTCGAATGAGCGAGCAAATAACTGATCAACAGTTGGTTGAACGTGTTCAGCAAGGCGATAAAAACGCGTTTAATCTGCTGGTAACGCGCTATCAGCACAAAGTGATGCATTTGGTTTCGCGCTATGTAAAAAACAGCGGTGATGTGGCAGATGTCACGCAGGATGCGTTTATTAAAGCGTATCGTGCGTTACCTAATTTTAGGGGCGACAGTGCATTTTACACCTGGCTGTATCGCATAGCGGTGAATAGCGCCAAGAACTACTTGGTTGCTATCGGGCGCAAGCCGCCCGCCAATGACGTCGATGCTGAAGAGGCGGACTATTATGATGGCAGTGATGCACTGAAGGAGCATTCATCTCCTGAACGCAGTGTGCTGTCGGATGAATTAGAGGCAACTTTGTTTCGCGCTATGGAGAAATTGCCAGACGATTTGAGAATGGCAATCACCTTGCGTGAAATTGAGGGGCTGAGTTACGAAGAAATTGCAAATGTAATGGCTTGTCCTGTAGGCACAGTACGTTCCAGGATATTCAGAGCAAGGGAAGCTATTGATAAAGTCATTCAACCATTACTGGAAACCTGATATTGAGCTTTAGGGTCAGGATCAGGTACAGTAGAATTTGACAGGGTTGCCTTATAACGATGACAAGTAATCAGGGCGTAACCAGGAAAAGTACTTTATGACGCAGCAACACGAAAAATTATCGGCTTTTATGGACGGCGAACTCGATGACAACGGGTTTGTTGACAGTATTAAAAACGATAGTGAATCACTGGCAAAATGGCGTAGCTACCATGTAATTCGTAGTGGTTTACGCAAAGAAGCGTCGGTGATGCCGGAATTTGATATTACTGCCCAGGTTGCAGCTGCACTGGAGCAGGAACCAACAGTGTTGGCACCTAAGGCTGGATGGAAGTCTCTGCCAATAGTGAACAAAGTAGTGCCGTTACTACGTCAATCCGGACAGCTGGCCGTTGCCGCATCTGTGGCTGCCGCGGTGATCCTGGGCGTGCAGCAGGTGAACCAACAGCCGGCAGCGGAAGAACCGTTTACGACCTTTCAAACTCCTATGATCCCTGGTATGCCGCAAACCGGCATGGCACCAGTAAGTCTTGAGCAAAGCAATATTGTGCCTAATAATCGCTCGGGTGATTCGGATGCGTTGTTACAGAAGCGTCGCCAGATTAATGCATTACTCGCTGACCATGAACAGCAATTAAAGCTGAAACAGGCAGAAGAACAATCACAACAGGCCGCGGAATCAGAACCTAATCAGCCTTAATGACTATGCAAGTACTCTTTGATGTAAAGCAACGCACTGCCCGGGCAGTGCGTTTGTTGTTTTTAACCACCCTAATTTCTGCCGCGCCTGCAGTTATTCATGCGCAGGAAGACGCGCAAAGCGAGCCTGAACGGATAACAGAACCAAACCTGGCTCTCGCTGATGCCCCTCGGCAAAACCTGAGCGGTTTAGAGTGGCTGCAACGCTTAGCCCAAATAAACCGCACATCCAATTTTGAAGTGTCCTTTGTGTTAACCAGAGCGGGGCAGGAAATGACGCCTTATCTGTGGCGTCATGCAGTACTGGAAGACGGGCTGGAAGCAGAACAGCTGAATCTGCAAAACGGGCCGGGTCAGGAAATGATCCGGCTTGGTAATGTGGTCAGCGTGTTTGAACCAGACGTGCAGCCTTACAGCATCTATGCCAGCGCTATCAGTGGCCCGTTACCTAGCGATTTATTGTACAATCCTGGCGCGCTGAGTGATGCTTATCAGTTCATCACCATCGGGCGCACCCGGGTTTCCGGCCGGGCTGCCCAGCAGTTACGTATCGTTAGCCGCGACAATAAACGCTACAACTATCAGGCCTGGCTCGACGAAGAAACCGGTATGCTATTAAAGCTGGATATGGTGGATTTGCAGGGCTCACTGCTAGAGCAAATTCAAGTCACTGCGGTGAATGTTACAGAGCAGCCGTCGCCCTATTTTTCGCGAATAAACCCGCAGGCATTACCCGGTGCGGTAGCCATGACACCAAAGCCCCGTCAGCATCAGTGGGAAGTAAAATTTCTACCAGTGGGAATGGAAGAAATCAAACGCGAAACCCGGCGACTGGCCATGACCGGTCAGGTAGTAGAATACAAGCTATTCAGCGATGGTATGGTAGACGTATCGGTTTATGTGCAACCGGCCCAGGATTCACTCGACTCTGACGTAGTGCTGCGTCATTCAACCAATACGTTTTTGTCGTTAACCAATGGCCAGGTGCAAATTACTATCATTGGTAAAATCCCCCCGCAAACCGCCTACGAAATCGCCCATTCCATCGGTGCAGCCGGAGAGTAACGTGATTACCGAGACAGCTACGGTTATTGGTGTTGAAGACGACTTAATTACGGTTAGCGCGTCGGTGAAAACGGGCTGCAGCCAGTGCCAGGTAAGTGACGATTGCGGCACCAGCGCGGTGGCAAAAGCGTTCACGCCCCGCCAGCAAACGTTGACCATGCGCAGCCCATTACCGGTTAAGCCAGGCGATCTGGTGGTGATCGGCATCCCTGAACAAAAGGTCTTGCTGGCTTCATGGCTGGTTTATATCGTGCCCCTGGCTACCCTGATTGGTGGCGTGATTGGCTTAAATCAACTAACAAACTGGCATGAACTGGCGGTATTCGGCGCAGCTATTTTGTTATCAGCCGGCAGCGTAAAACTGGTTGCACGCTATTTGGCCCGGGCCAGAAATGCCCGCTTTGAGCCGGTTATTGTCAGCCGGGTCAACGACAAAGCACAGGCGGTTTAGGCGGAGCGACTTGTTGTTTGCCGGCGGCGGCGACGATTTGTTGCTGTGATATTCGCTTTTAGCGCAATAAGTAGGTAAAATCCGCACCCTTGAAGGTGTCTGGCTGAACACGTCATTGTAATCGTTTATCACCCGCCAGACGTTTAAACGTAACAATTTGCAGGTAATTTCCAAGCATTATGCAGCATAAGCACATTCGCAACTTCTCTATTCTAGCGCACATTGATCATGGTAAGTCGACATTATCAGACCGTTTGATCCAACATTGTGGTGGATTAACCGAACGTGAAATGGCAGCACAGGTTCTGGACTCCATGGATCTGGAAAGAGAGCGGGGAATTACCATTAAAGCGCAAAGCGTTACGCTCGATTATAAAGCCCGTGATGGTGAAACTTACCAGCTCAACTTTATCGATACGCCCGGACACGTAGATTTCAGTTACGAGGTTTCCCGCTCGCTGGCGGCCTGTGAAGGGGCGCTGCTGGTGGTTGATGCCGGGCAGGGCGTTGAAGCCCAGACCGTAGCCAACTGCTATACCGCTATCGATATGGACATGGAAGTAGTACCGATCCTGAACAAAATCGACTTACCGCAGGCTGAGCCTGAGCGGGTAGCCGAAGAAATTGAAGACATCATTGGCATCGACGCCGTGGAAGCCGTGCGTTGCTCGGCGAAAACAGGCATCGGCATTGAAGATGTACTGGAAGTGATTGTTAAGCAGATCCCGCCACCGGAAGGCGCCATTGATGCTCCGCTGAAAGCGCTGATCGTTGACTCCTGGTTTGATAATTACCAGGGGGTTGTGTCACTGGTACGCATCATTGAAGGTGAACTGAACGTTAAAGACAAGATCCAGATCATGTCAAACGGGCAGGTGCATCAGGCAGACAAAATTGGTGTATTTACCCCTAAGCCGCTGGAACGTAAGGTGCTGCGAGCCGGTGAGGTAGGGTTTATCATTGCCGGTATTAAAGAAATTCATGGTGCCCCGGTAGGCGATACTATTACTACTGCTAAGGCGCCTGCTGAGAAGATGTTGCCGGGCTTTAAGAAGGTTAAACCGCAGGTTTACGCCGGTTTGTTCCCGGTAAGCTCTGACGACTACGAAGACTTTCGTGATGCGCTGGCTAAGCTGAGCCTTAACGATGCCTCACTGTTTTACGAACCGGAAAGTTCTGCAGCCCTGGGCTTCGGTTTCCGCGTAGGTTTCCTTGGCATGCTGCATATGGAAATTATCCAGGAACGTCTGGAGCGTGAATACGACCTCGACCTCATCACCACGGCGCCAACCGTAAACTACGAAGTGCTGCAAACAGATGGCACTGTCATGCAGGTGGATAACCCGTCCAAGTTACCGGCGGTGAACGATATCGAAGAGATTCGTGAGCCCATCGTCGAAGCTAATATCCTGGTACCACAGGAATACCTCGGCAGTGTAATCACACTGTGCGTTGAAAAGCGCGGTAATCAGACCAACATGAGTTATCACGGCAAACAGGTTGCGGTAACCTACGAATTACCAATGGCTGAGGTAGTGCTGGACTTCTTTGACCGCTTAAAGTCGACCAGCCGCGGCTTTGCCTCGCTGGATTATAACTTTAAGAAGTTTGTCTGCTCAGACATGGTTCGTCTGGATATTCTGATCAACGGTGAGCGGGTGGATGCCCTGGCAGTGATCACTCACCGTGATAATGCGCAGTACCGGGGTCGTGACCTGGTAGAAAAACTGCGAGAGCTGATCCCGCGTCAGATGTTTGATATTGCTATCCAGGCTGCCATTGGTAACCATATTATTGCCCGAAGCACAGTGAAACAGTTACGTAAAAACGTTATTGCCAAATGTTATGGCGGTGACGTAAGCCGTAAGAAGAAACTGCTGCAGAAGCAAAAGGAAGGTAAGAAACGGATGAAGCAGGTGGGTAATGTGGAACTTCCACAAGACGCATTCCTTGCAGTACTTAAGGTATCTAAGTAATGGCGAACTATTTTTCACTCTTGTTGGTAGTGCTGACCCTGGGGTCAGGTTTAATCTGGTTGGTAGACGCCATTGCGTTTGCGCCGAAAAGAAAGGCCCGTGGTGTGGCACTCGCCGCCAATGGCGAGTCAGCCTTACCGCCAGAGGAAAAATTACCTTATATCGTGGATACGGCACAGCAGATTTTCCCGGTTATTGCATTCGTACTGGTGCTGCGCTCCTTCCTGTATGAACCGTTTCAGATCCCCTCAGGTTCCATGATGCCAACCCTGCTGGTTGGCGATTTCATTTTGGTGGAAAAATATGCCTACGGCTTAAAAGATCCGGTATTCCGCCACAAGTTTATTGAAACCGGCGCACCTGAGCGTGGTGATGTGGTGGTCTTTAAGTACCCGGAAGAGCCTTCCGTCGATTACATCAAGCGGGTCGTGGGCATGCCGGGCGATACGGTCATTTATCGTGATAAACAGATCTTCATAAAACCTGCCTGCGATAGCGGCCAGAATTGCGCAGAATTTAAAGCGATGCCCCAGAAGTTCGTTAGCAGTGGTGACTTTGTTCAAAACCTCGCTCCACTTAAACGTATCAAGGAAACCCTCGGGGAAGTGGAGCATGAGATTCTCCAACATCCGGTTGCAGAGGCGCATGCTTCCAATTTCTATACCCAGCCGGGTACCAAAATGAATGAGTGGATCGTGCCGGAGAATCAGTACTTCGTGCTCGGCGATAACCGAGATAACAGCCGCGATAGCCGCTACTGGGGCTTTGTGCCGGATGAAAATCTGGTAGGTAAAGCCGTCGCTATCTGGATCAGCTTTGAATTTGATCGTGCGCCTGACAGCTGGTTACCCTCCTGGGTACCATCAGGGGTTCGCTTTAGCCGGGTAGGTGGCATTCAATAATGATCGGAATCGATCGCTATGCCAGGTTATCGCAGCGTCTTGGCTATCAATTTAGTAATGTTGAGTTACTCCAGCAAGCATTGACTCACCGCAGTGCAGCTAAGCAACATAATGAGCGCCTGGAGTTCCTGGGCGACGCCGTACTGGGTATGGTGGTGGCACAGGCGCTGTTTAAACGCTTTCCATCCGTGCCCGAAGGCAAACTGACCCGTATGCGTTCGACACTGGTAAAAGGTGATACGCTGGCCGAGTTAGGTCGAGAGGCCGACGTTGGCGAGTTGTTAAAGCTGGGGCCGGGTGAACTTAAAAGTGGCGGTCAGCGGCGCAGTTCGATTATTGCTGACGCTATGGAAGCTATCCTGGGCGCCATTTATCTTGAAGCTGGCCTGGATGCTACAGCTGAAGTCATCCTGCGCTTGTGGCAAAGCCGCATCGACAAGCTTGATCCGAACGAACATCCCAAAGATGCTAAAACCCGATTGCAGGAATTTTTACAGTCCCGCAAGCTGCCGTTGCCGGTTTATGAAGTGGTCGATATCAGCGGTAAGGATCATGACCAGACCTTCGTAGTGCATTGCCAGATAGAATCGCTGGGCAAGCCAATGAAAGGTACGGGCACCAGTCGGCGGAAAGCCGAACAACAAGCCGCACGGAACGCGCTGGAGAAATTAGACAATGACTGACCAGCAGTTGCCAGATATCCCTGAACCCACTACTCGCTGTGGCCTGGTGGCCATTGTGGGCCGGCCTAACGTGGGCAAATCCACGCTGTTAAACCGGTTACTCGGGCAAAAGGTAAGCATTACCTCGCGTAAGCCACAAACCACGCGCCACCGGATTTTAGGTATCGATACCGAAGCGGATTGT
Organism: Pseudomonadota bacterium; assembly: GCA_036141415.1. Classification (GTDB taxonomy): domain Bacteria; phylum Pseudomonadota; class Gammaproteobacteria; order Enterobacterales; family Alteromonadaceae; genus Alteromonas. The sequence goes on along the minus strand of JAYZXK010000604.1, from coordinate 901 downwards.
CAGACCGTGTACGTAGACACGCCGGGCTTACACAGCGAAGAAAAGCGCGCTATCAACCGTTTAATGAACCGCGCAGCGACCAGTTCGTTAGGCGAAGTGAGCCTTATCCTGTTGGTGGTGGAAGGTACCCGCTGGACCAGCGATGATGAGCTGGTGCTGAGCCGGGTGCAGCAATCCGGACTACCGGTTATTCTGGTGGTCAACAAACAGGACAAAGTGGCCGATCCTGAGGCGCTGATTGCCCATTTACAGGTGTTGGCGCAAAAGCATCAGTTTGAGGAGATCATTCCGCTAAGTGCCAAACAGGGCAAACAGGTTGAGGTGCTGCGCGAGCTAGTACGTCAGCGTCAGCCGGTCAGCGAGTTTTATTTCCCTGAAGACTATATCACCGACCGCTCAAGCCGCTTTATGGCAGCTGAAATCATTCGTGAGAAACTAATGCGTTACACCGGTGACGAGCTGCCCTATTCAACCACGGTTGAGATTGAGCAGTTTAAGCTGGGTGAAAACGGCGTGTACCGAATTAACGGTCTGATCCTGGTTGAGCGTGAAACCCAAAAACGCATGGTGATCGGAAAAGGCGGTAAACACTTAAAAACCATAGGCGAACAGGCGCGACTGGATATGGAGCTGTTGTTCGACAATAAGGTTTTCCTGGAACTGTGGGTGAAAGTGAAATCCGGTTGGGCCGACGATGAACGCGCACTGCGTTCGTTAGGCTATGGTGAAGATTAACTAAGCAGGTGGTGAGTATGAGTATCGCTGATATGCGTCGTCAGTACAGTCAGGGGCATTTATCCGATAATGATTTAACTGACCATCCGGTGGACCTGTTTAAACAGTGGCTGGGTGCGGCAATTGACGCGGGGATCCCGGACCCTACTGCTATGACGGTAGCTAC
>JAYZXK010000603.1:0-2762 GCA_036141415.1 Pseudomonadota bacterium | reverse complement strand
ATTGCAGCGCGTCGGCTATCTGATTGCGTTGTTTTTCCAGACTGCCCACTTTCATACTGGAGCGTTCGAGCTGCGCCTCAAGTGCGGCATTGGCCTGCTGACTTTCTTCCAGCATTTCACGGTTTTGGGTGTAATCAGACTTCAGGCTGGCCAGATGCTCACTGATATCTTTGTGGGCCTGCTGCAGCTCTGAGATGGTTTCGATTTTTTCCGACAGGGTAACTTCGGCATCCTGTAGTTTAAGCTCGGCCTGCGCCAGCGTTTGCTCCGTTTCTGCCAGGGCTTCCTGCTGTTGCGCCAACTGATGCTGGCTACTGGCCAGCAGCTGTTGTTTCGCCTCAACTTCCAGCTCTGCCGCTTCGCGTAATTTAACCGCCTCAGTACGAGCCGCTTTGGCTTGTTCAATGGCACGCAAATCAATCCATATACAAATTATGCCCTGTAATTTAGCGTCTCTCAGAATAGGAATAAGCGTAAGTTCGCAGGGTAACACACGCTGCTGATACTGGTGTTGCCAGCTCAGGGTTACCACCTGACCGCGGCTTCCAACGGTTTCCAGCTTTTGCGCGAGGGATTCTGTATTGGTTGTTGCGCCATGCAGCTCGGGGGCAGTTAACTGCAAGCCCAGCATTTCTTCTTCATCCTGAATACCAAAGAAAGCACAGGCGGCAGAGTTAAACTGCGTAAAGCAATCATTGGTTAGCAGTGCTACCGGCACACTGGCGTACTTCACCAGGCGCTCAAAGCGACTGTTGAGGTAATCCTGCTCTTCACGGCTACCAATCCAGCACACATATTCTTCAGGGATCTCACTGATTTTGTTGGCATGCAGGGTTGTCGAAAAAGTTTTGTTGGTACCGCATTTTAAACGGGCCGGAAACTCTCGAGCCTGATCGTGCCTGTCCAGTCGCTGGGTTAACTTATCGGTTTCCGCTTTATCCGAAAACAACTGATAAAATGACTGTGACATGAGTTGCTGGCTGTTCATGTCCAGCTGACGGCAGAGGGTTTGGTTAACTTCTTTAATCTCGCCTTCGCGATTAAACACCGCGATACCCATTGGTGAATGGTCGGTAAACATACTCAGGCGATCTTTGGCTTCGGCCACATCATGGGTCAGGGCTTCCACTTCGGAATGATCCTCGATAACCCCCATAGCAGCACCCGACTCTCCTGCCAGTGCCTGCAATACCACATGCAAAGACAGGCGTTGCCCGTCATCTCTTTCAATGGTGATGGCCTGACGACTGGTCGTCATTTTATCCCGGGTTTGATGGAGAGCCTTAAAGGCTTCATCAAACTGCTTGAGTTCGCTAAGCGGTTTACCCTTAATGTACATTAAATCGGTTTTAAACAAGCTCAGAAATGCCCGGTTAACGTCGACAAATTTGCGCTCAGCATCGAGTAAATATACCGGCTGTGTAGCAGTGGATACCAGTGCATTAAAACGCTGTATAGCCACGTCACGCTCTGTTTTGGCGCGGGTTATCTCCCGGCAATCGGCTACCGACATATGCGCAACAGGTGAATCAGACTCACCGGTATGCTCTGCCAGAGCACCACATAACGTAACGGGAATAAGGCTGTCATCTTTTGCCAGCAAAGACGTACTCACCTCAAGCAATTCGCCGCTCGCCAGACGCTCCAGCGCGCCACTGAGCATTTGCTGATCGCGTGCGTCTACCCGCTGCATAAACTCTGCCATCGGCAGCTCGCCGGGCTCAATACCGAGCCAGTCGGCTAAACTTTCATTGACTGTAAGCTGTTGCGCGGCCAGATCAATGTTCGCCAGGCCCAGGCTCTGGCCATCGAATAATCCGCTAACATGATCAAGCATGGCGGCTGAATCATCCAGACGCTGTTGGTAATCCTGCACATCCTCAACAATGATCATCATATGTGCTTCTGCCGCCTGACTGAGAGCCGGGTTGATACGCAACCGGTATGCCCTCTCCCGCTGACCAAGCACACACTGAATAGCCAGCTCCCGGCTGGCACCGCTGGCCTGACTAAGTAATGGCTGTGCTTCGACCGGCAGCAAATCTGCCAGCCGTTTTCCTTTCACGGTATCGGCGTTCTGGCCAAGTAAGTATGCACCTGTACGGTTCGCATAAGTCACCGTTAATGCTTCATCAACCAGGATAATCCCTACACTCACTGCATTTAAGCGCTCCTGCTGTACGGTGAGCAGTGAATTGGCCTGGTTAAGCTGTTTATTCAGCCGGCTTCGCTTGAAAGCGCCAAATAAAATAGCCAGTAATAATATGCCTGCGCAGGCAATAGCGGCATAGGTCAGCAGGTTAAACTGGTCCGGCGATAATGCCTGCAGGGAAGACGGGAAAGCATAAACATTGGGTGTTACAGCACTGAGCAGTAACAATCCCTTGTTCTGAAGATAATTTCTATGGCAACAAGCGCTCATAATCTACATTCGTCAACGTAATTAGGGTAAAAATTAAACTATACGCCAGATTTACCAAGTTGCTATGTACGATTCTTTAAAAACGTTTAAATTTGTATACGTGAGAATAATAAACCTGCCAGCATGTTGTCCTTGGCGTTGCTAAATGATACGAGAACCTGACTTACCGTTATAACGTTATGCGTACACCTGCAGAAAGCGTTCGTCCGTAGAAGGTATAATTGGTAAAGTAGTCTTCAAGAACATAGTCGGATTCGGCTTGCTTAAGCAGATTCAATCCTTCAGCAAACAAGACGACCTGCGGTGATAACCTGTACGACGCGTGTAAACTCAAAGTGCC
>JAYZXK010000602.1:0-12107 GCA_036141415.1 Pseudomonadota bacterium | reverse complement strand
TACCGGATGTGCTGGTAAAAGGTGGTGACTATAAAGTTGAGGAAATCGCCGGCGGCCAGGAAGTGCTGGATAGTGGCGGTGTGGTGAAGGTATTGCACTTCGAAGAAGGGGTATCGACCACGGGGATAATTGAGACGATTGTAAAGCAGCAAAGTTATGCTAAATCCTGACGATTTTCGGTGCTGATTTAATGCACACTTTGGCGCTTTAGGATAAGCTAGGGAAAACGCGTTGGGTGCATAAGGCGCCGGCGCAATAACAGCGGTAGAAGCATTACATGTACGAAAGTTATTACGGACTTAACTCCAAGCCTTTTCAGTTGACCCCGGATCCCGCATTTTTCTTTGCCAGTAAATGGCACAAGCGTGCGATGTCCTATTTACAGTACGGATTATCTCAGGCTGAAGGCTTTATTGTGATCACTGGCGATATCGGTACCGGAAAAACCACAATTGCTAACAGTTTGCTGGCTGATATCGAAGACGACATTGTTGCAGCGCAAATTGTTACGCCCAAGCTGTCACCGGATGAACTGGTGAAAATGGTGGCTGCCAAGTTTGAAATTGATGTGGCCGGCAAAACTAAAGCCGACATCCTCAAAGATTTGGAAGGTTACCTGTTTGCTCTTAGTGCCCAAGGGCGCCGCGCTCTGCTGCTGGTGGACGAGGCTCAGAATCTGCCACTGGAAACCATTGAAGAATTACGGATGTTGTCGAATTTCCAGCAAGCCGGAAAGCCATTACTACAGAGCTTTCTATTAGGGCAGGAAGAGCTTCAGCCGATACTGCGGGCGCCCAATATGGAGCAGTTTCGCCAACGGATTGTGGCCTCATGCCATTTGGCACCACTGACGCTGGAAGAGGTGCAGTCATACATTGAATATCGTCTGCAGCATGCTGGTTGGAATGGCTCTCAGTTATTCTCCAGCGATGCTTATGAGCATATCTACAAGTTTACCCGCGGCGTCCCACGCAAAATCAATACGCTGATGGACCGTATTCTGTTGTTCGGCTTCCTCGAAGAACTGGAAGTTCTCGATGAGCAAGCCGTTGATTCGGTCATCGATGAAGTGCGTGAAGAAATGTTTGTTCCAGACTCTCCGGCAGAAAAAGAGGCTGAGGTGGTCAGCGAGGAAGTGTCGGAAGACGCTCAGGATAATGGCCAGGAGGCCTCAGATAGTGTGCCTCGCCAGCGTCTCATTACGCCTAACGGAAACGAAGTGAAAGACGCTGAGTATTACAAAGCGATGTTAGGGGAGTTGGTCGATGCCCTGGACGATGCCATTAGCCATAAAATTAAGCTAACGCAGTATATCGACAAGCTGTTAAAGAAAAAGTACCGGACTTATGTTCGCCTTAAGTCGGATGATTAATGAATAAAAAAGCCCGTCAGGGCTTTTTTATTGTCTGTTACTTTGGAAGTTATACGTCATGCTGAGCGAGATTCGGGTTTCATTTAAATCCAGTGACTCTCTGCCTATAGCGTTGTTTGTTCCGCCGTCCAGATAGCGTAAATCGGTACTGACCGATAAGCCGCGGGATAAACGTGTGCTCCAGCCAATCGAATAAATTTTAGTATCGTTTTCAGCTTTGCTACCGTTAACGGTATTGTCCATTTGAGTATATTGAATACGGCTGTAGAGTGAACTTCGGCTGCCCATTTGCAGGTTAGCCGTTACACCCACTTGCTTTTGGATTTGCTGTCTGTCGTCAATACTATAATCAGTGTCGATATACCTGAAATCTGTTGATATTTTTAGCCGTCGCCTTTGAAATCCTATACTGGCACCTAACTGACGACGGAGGATAACCTGATCGGTTAACTCACTGACCAATTGACTAAATTGAACAACCTGTTCGCCGGCTTGCATCTCGTAGTCGAGGGTATCCGGTTGAAAGCAATCAATAATATCGACTGCTCCGGCCGGGCAAACAAAGGTACCCGCATCGACGACGTCATACATCAACCGAGAAAAGGAAGTGGTACTCTCTCGATAGGTAACCGCTGAACGTACTCTTTTGGTCCCGTAATTAAAAGTAAAGCTTCCTGCGTCACCGTAATAACGTCGGCCATAATCGGCTTGAATACTGGTACGGGGAGTAAATTGCCAGCTTGTAGAAACACCCACAAAAGTTTTACCGTCATCTTCACCGTCTGTGACAATTTTGTTTAAAGTGACGTTGAAAAAGCGGCCTTCAGCAGGCCGGTAATTGATACCAGCTCCGTAGGTATCAAATTTTGCAAACTGATTGTTATACCGGTTTAAAAAATTTGACAACTCACCGTCGATATCATTTTCTTCGTGAGTACCGGTAATCAGCACGCCAAAATCTTTATATAAGTTAAAGCCGATTTGTGCATCTGCTCTGAGCGACTCAAATGTGCCGCGATCTTGTCTGTCCGTACTCTGAAAAGCGGCGTTGACGTTCCAGTAACTGTTTCTGAACCAGTTACCATTAACCAAAGTAGCGTTAGCCGATGTGCCCTTTGAATTAATAAACTGATTGAATGGCGAAGCAGAGCCGTTTTCAGCTTCTTCCAATGTGTTATCTGAACGGGTCTCAAAATAGCGCCCTGTAACGCCTAATCCCCAGATATTACCGCGGGGAATATTCAAAGAAGCCCCTGCACTATGAGAGGTGATTTTGGTTAAATCATCGGAGTTCAACAGGAAGTCAGACGAGATGTATGTTTCTGGCCGGAAGGAGCGGTAACCCTGCGAGCCCTGTCCAAAAACTTGCAATACATTGTCTATGATGTTGAGGTTGCCTGCATATTCAAATTCAGTAAAGTTTGTTGAGCGACTACCGCCGTCGAAATCAAAACGCTGATAAAGCTGCGTTGCTGACGCACTGGCGTTGGCTTTTTTACTGGTATAAATACCGGTTAATGTCGGCGCGATCTGAATAGTATTTCGATCTTCATAACGGGTACTTGTGCTGTCTGTATCAAAAGACTGATTCACCAACGAAGCTTCAACTGAGCCTCTGAACTGAACGTCAGCATACAAGTTAGCGCTGAAAGTTGCCGCGACTACTGTTGCGATAATTGCCGGGCGAAATGTATTAATCCTTTCCACAAGCTATCCTTTATCGCTGTTTAATCAGAAGGTCCACTACCGTAGTAGTAGCCATAGTAATTACCATTGTCGGCACTTTCATTTACTGCTTTGTTAACCACAAAACCTACCGCCATGTCCGGGTTTAAGCGATCGACTATACTGTTAATATCGTTGAGCTTAGTCCGGCCTTCCTCGGTAACAATCACTGCCTGCCCTGCAAAACTTGCCAGAACAGCTGATTCGTTAATACCAATTAATGGTGGCGTATCGATTATAACAATACGATCAGGGTAACGATTGGAAAACTCATCAATAGTTTCGTTCATTCGCTCACTGGCTAATAACTCAGTGGACAAGTGGTGGGTTTGACCCGCCGGAATAATTCGTAACTTATCTACGTTAGTACGGTAAAGTACATCCGAAATATCCTTGTTCTCATCCAACAGGTATTCCATTAAACCTTCACCCGGATTGACCCGTAAAGTTCGGGTGACATTCGGTTTGAGTACATCGGCATCGACCAGCAAAACAGTTTTATCTTGCTCAGCGGCAAAACTTAACGCCAGATTGATAGCCGTAAAGGTTTTACCCTCGGATGGACGGGCGCTACTCACCATGATGATGTTACTGTTTTTCAGCGTCTTGGAGAGTGCGCCGAAAGCATTCCGTAGCAACTTACGTTTAATTTCACGGTATTCTTCGTTGATTAATTTACGCGCGTTGCTGACCGAAACAAATCCTCTCTCATCTAATTCTTCAAGGTTAATGGTTAAGTTTAGTGCTTCATTATCCGCATTCACCGCTGCACCAGCTTTACGCTTTTCAACCATTTTGCTCTTAACCGGTTTCTCAACCGGGGATTCAGATGCAGAAATCTGTTGTTTTTCTACGGTGCGCTCAATAGTCGAAGATTTGCTTTCTTCCTGGCTCTCGGCTTGTTCTGCTGCCCGTTTAGCGGCAGCTTCTTTTTGCCGCTGTAAGGCTTTCTCTATTGTATTATTAGCCATTATAAGAACCTCTCCACCAGGTTAACATTTGCTAACTCTGCGGCCAGCAGAATAGCATACATCGACACGATCGCACCGGATGATAAGATGAAGACAAATACCCGGATTCTGTTACGGCGTTGGATTTGCTTCAAATTCAGGTGTGTTACAGCACCAAGTACAGGGAAAGAGGTAAGGGCGGTTAGCTGTCTTCCTCGTACCAGTACAGGTCTTAACTGGCTCAAAGCAAAGGCCAGAGCAATGCCTACACCAAAGCCTAACACTAATACACCGGTGTAGAACATCAGTCGTTTCGGACCGGTAGGTTTCGATGGTACTAACGGCGGTTCGATGATTCTGAATTGAAGTTCCTCAGAGGATACATCAGCCCGTCGTGATAATTCTGCGGCCTCTTTTCTGCGCAGCAATTCTTCATACTTTTGTTTGGTAATGCCATAGTCACGGTTTAAAGCGGTTGCTTCGGCTTCGATCTGTGGAACCAGGTCAATTTTATTGCGTAACTCCTGAATTTTAGCTTCGAAGTCACTCTCTCTCACCCGTAACGAGGCGATTTGCCCCTCTAAACGGCTGATTTCAAGTTTTAATTCGGTAGCCAACGGACTTAGGTTAGCATCGTTATCTTCTTCACCGGTTGCACTGAAATATGCTTTAATTTCTTCCTGACGTGACTCTTCAAGAGAAGCCAGCAAATTCTTGGCTTCGATAACATCAGGATGCTGATCGGTAAAGCGAAGTTTCAGTTGATCAATTTTTTCTTCCAGCGACTTTATACGGTTATCGTAACGCGTCGTAATGATTGGCGTATTATCGCCCTGGCGGACGTCAAAACCATCGGTCGCTCGACCAGAACTCATCTGACTCTTAAGAGAAGTGACCTGCTGTTGCAATTCTCTTATTTGCAGTTGAGTATTTTCTAAGTTACCGGTGGCCCCCTGAAGGGTCGAGTAAAACGAACCGGATACAGGCAGTATGTCATTGTAGCGGCGCTGGAAATCGGCCAAACGTTGTTCTGCTTCAATAAGGCGGGTTTCGTATTCTGAAATCTGCTCATCCAGAAAGCGACTCGCAGTATCGGTATCCCTACGGTTATTCCCCAGACTTCCTTCAACAAATAAATCCAGCGTTTCCTGAACGACTCGTTTAGCCAGCTCAGGGTTACGGTTGGAATAGGAAATATTGTAAATGTTGTTTCTGCCGGTTCTGTTTAACCTGATATTATTACTGAGCGCATTTATCAGGTTTGTGTACCCATCAGCGGTATTTACCGTGATATCCAGGTCTGACTCGCGGGCAATGATTTCGATGTTGGAACGACTCAACAACGTCTGAGCCATCATCGCAATTTCCTGCTGGGGATTGGTTTGTATTGCCAGGCCACTTAGCAGAGGTTGCAGCATGGAGCGAGTGTCAACGAATACCACCGCTTCAGATTTGTATACGTCAGGCATCATCGCTACATAACCAAACCCAATCGGGCAGATTAGCCATGAGCAAAGCATTACGTACCGTTTTTTCAACCAGATCCCGCGAATATAATCGAGGATCATATCTATTGTTTGTTGCAATTCCTGCATGATTTCGTCCGTTTACCGCAAATTAGACACAGTGATTACGATTCTGCTCTCTAGAACCATGCTTCTGGAATAATAACGATATCACCAGGTAACATATCCACATTTTTTGAAATATCACCATCACGAATCAAATCATCGATAGCGATTTTGTAAGTATTCTGACGCCCATCAACCACTCGGATTAGCTTGGCATCGTTGCCATCGGCAAACTCCGTTAAACCACCTACTGAAATCATCAGGTCAAGCAGAGTCATATGCTCAGTGAAGTTAATCGCTCTGGGATTAGTGGCTTCACCAATTACACGGACCTGTTCGCTTAGTGGCCCTGAAAAGCCATTTACGCTAACAGTGACGCGTGGGTTGTTGATGTATGTAGCTAATTTTTCCTCAATTTCACGAGCCAGCATCGTTGGGGTGCGGCCTGAAACATCCAGATCTTCAACCAGTGCTGTAGTAACTTTTCCGTCCGGACGAACAACGAAGCTGCCGGAAATCTCAGGGTTTCGCCAAACAAAAATTGACACATTATCACCAGGGCCAATCAGATATTTGTAGTCATTAACATCCGTGGTTAGTGAGGGACGGGTGGTAGCCTGGGGCAGACTGCTGGTTCCACTACATCCGGTCAGTAAAGTTCCCAGTGCAGCCGCAACGAGTAATAACCTGGTATTTACCTTTTCCATGCTTTTCTATCCTGTACTTAACAAATTAATTGACGGGTGACGTCTCAACTTATCAGACTTTTAGAGTCTGTTGTTAAAGTTTAGCCACTAATATAATGCGATAGTGTGCAATTAGTCTATCTCATTCAAAAAAAATGTCATATCATAAATCCCGACAGCGGAAATTACGTCAATAACAGGCTGGTAAAAGACAATATGGCAGTTGCAAAAAACAGACAAAATAAGCGTTCTAACGCGTTGGTTATCACAGAAGCTTTGCTTGTTTCGTACGTGGGCTACATTACCAGTTTTATTCTGGTTCAACTCAATCTGATAGCAGAACCCGATATAGAAAACCTGACTATCAACATTTTCCTTATCACACTATCAGTGTTGCTTTGTTCTTTATCGGTGGGTCTTTACGAAGCCAAATTAAGGGAGACGTTCAGGGGAATCATCCGGCGAATATTCGTCAGTTTAGGCCTGAGTTATTTTATTGTTGAAATACTTACAGGTACTTTATTCGCTTCGCTGGATATGCATTCTTATTATCTGCCTACCGCCATTTGTCTCAATATTATTGCGCTGGTGTTTTTCCGTTATTTTACTAACCGGCTTGGCTTACTCGGTTTGGGGCGTGTTCGTCTGGTTGTTTTAGGTGCCGGGGAGCGGGCTTCAATTATTGAAAAGCGCATGCGCCGCGATGTTGACCGTCTGGGTTTTGAACTATTAGGGTTTGTTCCGGTACCCGGGGATAATCGGGAAGACGGCATCAGAAACGAAAAAATCATTCACGTAAAAGTGGATGAAAGCTTGCGTAATTTTGTGGTAGAAAATGACATCGAAGAAATTGTCATTGCCTGCGACCAACGCCGCGGCACGTTACCCATAGAGATCCTTTTTGATTGCCGCTTGAGAGGCATTGAAATTACCGATTTGCTGGATTTCATGGAACGGGAAACCGGCCAGATTGCCGTCAACCTGATGTATCCAAGCTGGGTTATTTATTCCAACGGTTTCCATTCGCAAAACTATTTACGTGATGCTCTGGACTACTCAATGAACGCTATCCTGGCCCTGTTTGTGTTGTTCTTTGCCTGGCCGTTTATGCTTATCACGGCGATGATCATTTATCTTGATGATGGGCGCAGAACCAAAACCTCGGTGTTCTATAAACAGGAACGGGTGGGGCAAAACGGTCGGTTATTTAAAATTATTAAGTTTCGCAGTATGCGGCCTGATGCCGAAAAAGATGGTGCAAAATGGGCGAGTAAAAATGATAACCGGGTGACCCGTATTGGGGCGTTTATCCGTAAATACCGCATCGATGAGCTGCCGCAACTGATTAACGTATTTAAAGGCGAGATGTCTTTTATCGGACCACGTCCTGAGCGCCCTGAATTCGTTGAACAACTGGTCAAAGAAGTGCCCTATTATAATCAGCGGCACAACGTTAAGCCCGGTTTAGCTGGCTGGGCTCAGTTAAACTATCCCTATGGGGCAAGCGTTGAAGATTCCATGGAAAAACTGAAGTTCGATTTATACTACGTTAAGCATCAGAGTCTGTTGTTAGACATCCTTATTCTGATACGTACCGTTGAGATAGTCTTATTTGGCAAAGGACGATAACCGTGGGTACTGCAGATTCTCGCTTGAACGCCATGACCGTTGATGTGGAAGATTATTTCCAGGTGTCTGCCTTTGAGTCGGTTTTTACGCCAGCTGACTGGCCGGAAATTCCATTGAGAGTAGAGGACAACACCAACCGTTTGTTAGACATCTTCGGCGAGCATAATGTCAAATCGACATTTTTTACTCTGGGTTGGGTGGGGAAGCGCTGCCCGAACCTGATAAAGCGGATTGTTGATGAAGGTCATGAATTAGCCAGCCATGGTTTAAATCACCGGCGGGCGACGACCATGGACCGCCAGGCTTTTATCGATGATGTACAATCCAGTAAAGCTATTTTAGAAGATGCAGGCGGCGTAGCCATAAAAGGCTATCGGGCCCCCAGCTTTTCTGTAAATGATACTAACCAGTGGATTTACGAGGTACTGGTAGAGCTGGGTTTTACTTATTCCTCAAGTACTTATCCGGTTGTACACGATCTGTATGGTGTACCTGACTGGCCAAGGTTCAAGCACGAAAGGCCTGAAGGTATCACTGAAATTCCGGTGCCGACGATTATCAAGAAAGGCAAAAACGTCGGGATCGGCGGCGGTGGTTATTTTCGTTTGTACCCTTATTGGCTTTCCAGAAAACGAATTGAACGGTTTATGCAGACAGAGTCTGCGCCCTACAGCTTTTATTTCCATCCATGGGAAATTGACCCCGACCAGCCTCGAATCAATGAGGCGCCGCTGAAGTCTAAAGTGCGCCACTACATAAACCTGAGCAAAATGGAAGGCAAACTGAAACAACTTCTGGCTGATTATCGCTGGGGTACAATGCAAGACGCTTACGAACTTAAATAATATCGCGGTGGTAAATCATGCAGGAGCAAGCAGTCGCAGGCAACAGCGATAAGGAAATCAACCAGGCCTTTATTGCCTTAATGGCACCAGTATTTCTTGTTGTACTGGCCTGGGCTGCGGTATTTCATCTGGGCTTGATTACGGCCTTTGATATCTGGTACAACTCCGACATTTTCAACCATTGCTTATTTGTTATTCCCGGCGCATTTTTTCTCATTTATTTGAAGCGCAAGGCGTTACTGGCACAGCCAATTAAACCAAATTATTGGGTAGTAGTGCTTATTCTTCCTGCTGTTGCACTGTATGCCATAGGACTGGCAGGCGATGTACAATTATTTATGCATGCAGCGATGTTTGGTTTATTACCGGTACTCATATGGATGGTGCTTGGCAATAAAGCCGCCTGGCAGATTTTATTCCCGTTACTGTTTATTCTCTTCTGTATTCCGATAGGGGAGGAGCTGGTTCCTTATTTACAACAAATAGCGGCCACTTTTTCAGTGGATTTACTTGAGCTTTCCGGCATCCCGGTTTTTCGCAGTGGCCTGTATATTGAAATTCCTAAAGGGCGTTTTCTGGTTGCCGAAGCATGCTCAGGGATCAGCTTTTTTATTGCCTCACTGGTGATTGGCTGCTTGTATGCCTATCTCAATATGTACAGTGCAAAACGGCGTATGGTTTTTGTTTTGCTGTCTGTTATTTTTCCCATCGCCGCCAATATTGTCCGGGTTTACGGCATCATATTGATTGCACACTTGTCTGATATGAAATATGCCGTAGGGGCTGATCATCTGATTTATGGTTGGTTTTTCTTTGCTTTCGTTATTGTTTGTTTGATTGGTATTGGCGAGTTATTACGCGATAAAGTACCGCCGCGAAGCCGTGATATTAAGCATATAGAACAGTGCCAAAAGCCACTCAAAGCGGCCAAAGGCGGCTTAATTGCGGCTGGCACCTTATTGCTGTTAGCGGCTGGCTGGTATCAGTTTATCACTGGCGCCATACCAGAAAAACAAACACAACAGTTCGCCTTTGCCATGCATAATCAGACCAGTGCGCTCAGCGAAGATGAAATCTATTGGTTAGCCTGGCAGGCCAAATTCAGAGCGCCAACCGTTGAACAATATCAGCAACTGACCACGCCTTATGCTTCCCCGCTCACGGTATACCAGGCGTTTTATGCCGCTGGGGACGGTGAGCTGATCAGCTCTTTAAATCGTTTGTATGACCAGGACCGCTGGACCCGGGTAGAAGTTATTGATTTACCAAGCAATAATGAGACGCCATTCGCTTTAGAATTAGTTTCTTCACCCGCCGGTGATTTGCGCCTGATTGCCAGTTGGTATGTGTTAAGTGAGCAGACCTTCGCAGGTAAGCAACAAACCAAGCTACAGCAAATCGTTACCACGCTTGGCGGGGAACCAGCTCATGGTGCAGTGGTGATTATGTCGATGGCAGTAGAACGCCGCTCCCAGGAAATTCAGCAGCAATGGTTTATCGACAAGGTCTCGCAAACCTATTCTGAATTCTCGCAGCAATCGCGCCTGGCAGGGAGCTAACGGTGTCGAAACACATTGGCAGTTTGCGCAACCTGCCAGGCTGGCTAAACCGGTTAGTGGTGTGGTTTCAGTTACATAGCACAAAAGGCAAGTATGCTTTCTATCGGTTAATGTGTAAGCACTTTGCAGACCGCTATGTTCGTTATCAGTTCGGCAATGCCGCGTTTATCCTGCCTGTTGATGAATGGTGCTTTTGGCTTGAGGGGGGGCCGGACAATTACTATATGGACGAATTTGGTCCGTTTTGCGCATTGCTCAATAAACTGGGGTGCTTTACGTTTTTTGATCTGGGCGCAGACATCGGCACCGTAAGCGGGTTAGTGTCCCGGCAGTGTACACAGTTACAGAATATTATTGCCTTTGAGCCGAACCCTGGCGCTTATGCCATGCTGGAATACAATCTGACAGGCCTCCATGTGCCTGCCCAGGCTTTAAATCAGGCAGTGTCCGATTTTGCGGGATGGGTTAGTTTCACTTCTGACAATAATCAAACCGGCGACCACGAAGGCCATATTTTGCCGGGCTCAGCAGGGAATACCCAGGTCACTACGATAGATCAGTTTGTGGCTGATAGCCGCGTTCCACTGGCGGATTTGCTAGTGTTTAAAATCGATGTGGAAGGTCAGGAAATTCCAGCAGTTAAAGGCGCACTGAAGACCATTACGCAATCCCGTGGCGCGGTACTCCTGCTGGAAATACACCCAGAGGTGCTAGCCTCTCAGGGGCAAACGCCGGACGACATGTTTGATAAAATTGAGTCGATGCTGGAAGTAACATGGTACGTGCCGATATTTTCGCAGCAGGAAGTTGACAGACAGCAGCCTTTTTTCGAACAGTTTCCGGTGCAGCAGTATGACGTGATTGCACTGACGCCATCCCTGCAGCATTTGCTTTAATTACGAGTCGGGTAAAACGTATCAAAAACCAGTTGTTGATACTGCACCGGGAAGCGTTCGATGATGCTTGTTTTTAAGGCTGGCGGCAAAATGGTCAGGTGGTGATTATCTTTCAGCTCGGCGTTGCCGCCATTACGTTTTCGGATCTTTTGGTTCGTCCCATTTGCTGTAATTAAAACGCCCTGGGTAGCATCAAAGCGGTATTCTATGGCGTTCGGATATCCATGGTGCTGGATCACCCGGTTTTCCTTAACAATGGTGTTGGGTGAGCTTTCCAGAATGATGCCGGCATCGGCATAAGGATGATTGCTATCGGCGTGATAAATAATATTGTCACTAATCAGCCCTCCCTGATTGCCTCTTCCACCCATGCCAAAACCTATGCCTCGATCGCTGTTGATAATGACATTGCCAATTACCTGATTATCACTACTGTTATTCCATAAGTGGATAGCGTGCTCGGCTACCCGGTCTGCGGGACTGGCAATGCCAAAAAACTGGTTTGACTCGATTAACCAGTTTTGGCCCAGGTGCAGGTCTATTCCACCAATGTAATATTGTGGCCCGATGCCTGCTGAGTAACCAAAGGTGCAGTGACGGATAATACCGTTGTCTGCCGCTACTGTGCTATCAGCCCGGTGACTGACTTTGACTATCTGCTCATAGGCATCTTGTAAAATACAATGCTCAATGACGGCATGGTCGGCATTGGCTTCGCCCACAATCTGAATAATATGATGGGGAGCGGCCTCGCCGGTCAATCCAGAAAAGCTAAAGTGTTGACCGGTTACCCTGATTAGGTTTTTCACCCGTTTTGAAGGGACCATTCCCGCGCCACGGAGGATAGTGGTGGCAGGGTTGCCTGAAACTGACT
>JAYZXK010000601.1:0-3995 GCA_036141415.1 Pseudomonadota bacterium | reverse complement strand
CATAAACATTAACGCCGAAAAGTTTAAGGCAATTTGATGGGCGGCCACAATGTTGGCGCCAAACGGAGCCAGCAACAGCGCTATCACCGCAAATAAGGTCACCTCAAATAATACCGTCATGGCGATAGGCAGACCAAGCCGAAAGGTTTGTGAAATAGTGCGCCAGTGCGGTTTATGCCAGTGCACAAATAACTGATAACGGCGCAGCCGGGGCGCCAGCGTGATATAAATTAAGGTAGCAATGGCCATTGCCACAAACACCAGCGCTGTGGCGACCCCACAACCGGCACCGCCCATGGCTTCAATGCCAAAACCGCCGTAAACAAACAGGAAGTTTCCGGCGATATTTACCGCCAGACCAATAACCGTAATGATCATGCTGGGTTTAGTATGGCCCAGCGCTTCACAATAATTACGTGACCATTGGTACAGCGCAAAGGCCGGAAATGCCAGAAACACGTAATACACATAATCGGTTGTGATCGCGGCAAGATTGGCTTCCATGGGAAACAAACTCACAATGCTACTGGCGTAAAAAGCGCCAAAGAAAGGCACAATACTTACCAGCAACAGCAAATAGCCCGCTTGCTGGGTGGCGTTAGCCACATCATCGGTACTTTTAGCACCGTGTAAGCGGGCAATGAGTGGCGGGATCGCCAGAGCTATGCCCTGGATAAAGCTCATGATCGGGATAGAAATACTGAATCCCAGCGCTACTGCGGCCATGTCTACGGCGCTATAGCGCCCGGCGATAATTGTATCGCTAACGCCCATCAGCATTTGCGTGATTTGCGCAATCAGTAACGGCCACGCCAGCTTTATAAGGCGGCGGCTTTCCAGCGCCGTGCGCGGTGAGATTACCATCATCAGCCCAGCTTACCGGCAATAGAAAAAGGCTGGATCTCTACCCAGTCGCCGGTTTTCAGTCCGTCAGCTTCGGCCGGGATCAGCATGTAGCAGTTTGCCTGGCTAAAGCTGGTCATCACCCCGGAACTTTGTTTGGCCAGTGGCGTAACGATAAGCATGCCAGCTGCATTCTGGCTGAATACCGCGCGCTGGAAATCCAGCCGTCCGGCGCGACGTTTAATATCGCGGGTAATTTGTGCTTTGAGGGTGAGGCGATGGCCGTTGCCTAAACCGGTTTCGCCCTGCAAATGGCGGATCACCGGCACCACTAATTGTTCGGTAGTAACGCAGGCCGAAACCGGGTTACCCGGCAGGCCGCAGAATACCGCGTTGCCTAAGCGGCCAAATGCAAAGGGTTTACCCGGTTTGATGGCGACTTTCCAAAAGCCAATCTCGCCGAGCTCATCGAGCACGGGTTTAACAAAATCAGCATCGCCCACTGAGACACCGCCACTAGAAATGATCACGTCACAGGATTGCTGAGCCTCCTGCAGAACCTGCTTCAGGGTTTGTGGCTTATCTGCCACAATCCCAAAATTTGTAATTTGTACCTGCCAGTTTTGTAATAAAGCGGCTACACCGGTGCGGTTAGACTCGTAAATCTGGCCGGTGGCAAGTGGGTTACCGGCTTCGACTAATTCATCGCCGGTGGCAAGCAGGCCAATAGTGAGCTGACGATAAACGTCTACTGAAGCTAGGCCCAGTGAGCTTAATAACATGGTGTCGGTGGCTGTTAAGCGATGTCCGGCATCAAACAGTTGGTCGCCCCGGGTGATATCACTGCCGGTCTCACGAATATTGGCAAGTGGCGCGGTGTCGGTTTGCAGTGTGATGATGTCGTCTTCACGGCTGACATTTTCCTGAATGATCACTGCGTCACAGTCGCCAGGAATGGGGGCGCCGGTCATAATACGCACACACTGTCCGGGTAATACTGTTGGCGAGTGACTGTCACCGGCAAAAACAGCGCCGACAACCTCAAGCTTATTGCCCGCCTGACCATCGCTACTTTTAAGCGCGTAACCATCCATTGCCGAGTTATTGCAGGGCGGCACGTTAAGCGAAGCAATCACAGGCATGGCCAGTACCCGGCCAACGGCCGCTTTTACATCTGCTTGTTCACTAACGCTTACCGGCTGCGTATGACTGAGCATAGTAGCGATTGCATCGGATAAAGATAACCAGGGAGAATTAGACATAAGGCACTGACTCAACAAAATTTGCTGCGGAGTATAGCACTATCCCGCGCGACTTTTACATGCCTGCTACCGCGCGCTTTCACTCATTGGCAGAGTGGTTATACCATTTGCTTATCATGGCCAGGATCTCGGCTTCTTTAAAGGGTGTGCTTAAGTGGTCGTTCATGCCTGAAGCCAGGGCTTTTTGTTTATCTTCAAACATGGCGGCGGCAGTGAGGGCGATAATTGGCACCGCAATGCCCAGCTGGCGGATCTCACGGGTAGCGGTGTAACCGTCCATTACCGGCATTTGCACATCCATTAATACCATATCAAAGGTTTTTTCGCGTACCTGTTCGACGGCCTCCAGACCGTTATTTGCAAGAGTGATTTTCATGCCAAGACCTGTGAGCTGTTCTTTTATAACTTCCTGGTTAATGAGGTTGTCCTCCACCACCAGAATGTTGACAGGCCCTGGCAGTTCCACTTCCGGGGTGATATTTGCGAGGTTCTGGTAATGAGCCCGTTGTTCGGTAGTTGCTACGGAAACCGGCACGGTAAAGGTAAACTCAGAGCCTTTGCCTAACTCGCTGCTAACCGTTAATTCTCCTCCCATGGCGGTGGTCAGGCGATGGCTGATGGTCATTCCCAGCCCCGAGCCGCCATAAACCCGGCTGGTGGATGAGTCGGCCTGTGTAAAGGCCTCAAATAATACCGCCTGTAATTCCGGGCTCATCCCGATCCCTGAGTCCTGAACATGCCAGCAAAGCAGGTTATTACCGTTACTGTCTTGCTGTTGCTCGACCATCAGGGTAACGCTTCCCTGGTGGGTAAATTTAATGGCATTGCTCAACAGGTTGGCCAGCACCTGTTTAATACGCAGAGAGTCGCCCACAAAATACGCCTGAGAAATTTTGCCAAAGCGGCAGGAGAAACTAAGCCCTTTGCTTTCGGCCTGACCACGGAATAAATCATCGAGCTGACCGATAATTTCACGCAGCGAGAAAGTCACCGACTCGAGATGCATTTTATTGGCTTCGATTTTGGAAAAATCGAGAATATCGTTGATGATACTTAGCAGTAGTTCGCCTGCCTGGTGAATTTTGCCAAACCTGTCTCTCGCCTGGTCGTGTGTGTGATCCTTAAGGCCAAGCCGGCTAAGGCCCAGAATAGCATTCATGGGTGTTCTGATCTCATGACTCATGTTGGCCAGAAACTCACTCTTGGCGCGGTTTGATTTTTCGGCCTGTTGCATGGCTTCATTTTGTTTTTGCTCTGATAAAACCAGGCGCTGGTTAGTGAGCGAGAGCTCCTTGGTGCGCTTGTCTACCTCAATTTCTATTTCATCGGTATAGCCGGCAACAATGATCATAAACCAGCCGAGCAGACCGGCAAACAAGGTGGCACTGGCGAGTAACAGATGTACTCCCCAGGGTTGATAGATAAAGAAACTTTCGTTGGCGATATACAGTACCCAGTTTCTGGCCCCCAGGGATATTTCGTAGCGATTAAGCAGGGGAAATTCGTCGCTAAGCTGTTGCTCATCCAGACTGGCGGCTGTTAACCGTTGTTGCTGGGCCGGGCTCAGGTTTTTACTGTACAGGATACCGTTATTGGTACCGGCTATGGGATCCATCAACAAGATAGCATTGTTGTTATCTGCCTTGCTAAGAGCCAGTGACGCCAAATCCTGAGCGCGAATAACGCCTGTGGCATAACCGTTTTGGAAGCTATTTTGCTGCTCGGATTTAACTGGCAGAAGAAGTAATATTCCAGCTTGTTGGCTGTCGTTTTGCACCAGCATGATAGGGGAAGTGGGGTAGATTTGTTCAGTTTGCCAGGCAACCTGTAAGGCTTCCTGGCGAGACGCCTGCGAGTACACATCGTAACCAAGGGCTTTTATGTTGTCGA
>JAYZXK010000600.1:0-4043 GCA_036141415.1 Pseudomonadota bacterium | reverse complement strand
TGTTCCCGTTCATTGAGCCCCGGATACTCACCGACACCGAGTATATCAACACCATAAGCCTTTATAAGTTGAGCAATCTCTTCTACTGGCTCACCGGTGACAACCAGCAGCGTTTGCTGGTAGTTATTTAATTGCTGATTTAGCGCATAGAGTGACTCGTACAAAAATTGCTGACGGTGGTGCCCCATGGCGCAATAACCAAACTGATTGGGGGTAAACCAATCCTCATCGATGCAATACACCAGCAGCAACTTTTGGCAACGTGACGCCAGGTCAGTGAGGACCGGCTGATCGTCGAGGCGCAAATCGTGTCGGAACCAGTACAGGCCCGTTTTGGCAGAAGTCATATTCATAGCAGTCTCTACGATGTCCTTATCGATATGGATTTAAGCATAGATGAGAAAAAATGAAATGAACAGTCAGACACTATGTTGAGCTAATTTAAGTGACAAAACGGGGCGATCAATACGATCGTTTTCAGGTGCTTTACGTACAAAGCAGGGCACATCAAAAACAACGATTAAAAAAGGAACAACATAGTGAGTCAGCCCGTTTGTATTGTATGGTTCCGGCAGGATTTACGCGTAATCGATAACCCGGCACTGCTTGCAGCAGTTGAGCACGGCACAGTGGTACCGGTATATATCTTCGACACAGAACTCGATGAGGCCGATCAGCCTGGTGGTGCCTCCAACTGGTGGCTTCATCATTCCTTAGTCTCACTGAATAAACGCCTGAATGGCCACCTGCAGTGCTTTAGCGGTGAGCCACAGAAGATCCTCAGCGAATTAGTGGATAAATTCAGCGCCCAGGCGGTATTCTGGAATCGCTGCTACGAACCGGCGGTAATCGACAGAGACAAAGAGATAAAGCAAACCCTGCGCGAACGGGATTGTCTGGTGAGCAGCTTTAACGGCTCACTGCTATGGGAACCAATGAGTATCCGCAAGCAGGATGGTGGCGTGTACCGGGTGTATACGCCTTACTATCGTAAAGGCTGTTTGCAGGCTTCTGCGCCTCGCTATCCGTCTTCTGCGCCTGAACGAATTACCTATGCCGACGTGGCTAATGAAGGGCATAGCATTGAGGACGCCGGTCTGTTACCTGAAATAAACTGGGACAGTGAATTTTCCAATCACTGGAAACCGGGCGAAGAGGGCGCTGCAGACAAACTCAGTGAGTTTATTCAACATGCGGCAAAAGGGTATCAGGATCAGCGCAACATACCGTCGGTAAGGGGCACATCCCGCTTATCACCGCACCTCCACTTTGGCGAAATCTCACCCAATCAGGTGTGGTATGCGCTGTTAAACGCCTTTGACGATCAGGGTAGCAGTGATCTTGACTGTTTTTTAAGCGAGCTTGGCTGACGTGAGTTCAGCTACTACCTGCTGTTTCATTTTCCTACCATTACCGATAAGAATTTTAACAGCCAGTTTGATAAATTTAAGTGGCTTAATCAGGACGAAAAATACACTGCCTGGACCAAAGGGAAAACCGGCATCCCCATTGTCGATGCTGGTATGCGCGAGCTGTGGCAAACCGGCTATATGCATAACCGGGTAAGAATGATTGTGGGCTCGTTTTTAGTCAAAAACCTGCTTATCGACTGGCGCAAAGGTGAACGCTGGTTCTGGGATTGCCTGGTAGACGCCGACCGGGCCAGTAACTCTGCCAGCTGGCAATGGGTAGCGGGTTCAGGTGCTGATGCGGCGCCGTATTTCCGCATCTTTAACCCGGTACTGCAGGGTGAAAAATTCGATAAGCAGGGCCGTTATGTAAAGAAATACTGCCCTGAGCTTGCCAACATGCCAGACAAATACCTGCACAAACCCTGGGATGCGCCCAAAGATGTGTTGCAAAAAGCCGGTGTAGAACTGGGCAGCACCTATCCCAAGCCAATAGCTGACCTCAAGCAATCACGCCAGCGCGCGCTGGACGCGTACGCGGATACCAAGGAGGACTAATGGCCGGGGTATTACGTTTAGTATTGGGCGATCAGCTTTCCCGCGAGATGTCGAGTCTCAGGGACTGCACTAAATCACAGGATAAGATCCTGCTTGCCGAAGTGCGCGAAGAAGCCACCTATGTAAAGCATCACAAGAAAAAGATTGTGTTGTTGTTTTCGGCCATGCGCCACTTTGCTAAAGCGTTAAGCGACGACGGTTACGATGTTATTTACCGGCGCTACGACGATGATAACAATCAGGGCTCGCTGCTTAATGAAGTTAAACACGCCTGCAGCCAACACAGTTTTGACAAAGTGGTAGTGACGTTTCCTGGTGAATACCGGGTTCTCAAGAGCATGCAGCAGTGGCAACACCAGCTGGGAATACCGGTTGAAATTTGCGATGACGATCGCTTTATTGCCACGCTTGAGCAGTTCAGCGAGTGGGCCGAAGGGCGCAAACAAAGGCGCATGGAGTATTTTTACCGGGAAATGCGTAAGTTGACCGGACTACTGATGGAATGCGATAAACCCATTGGCGGTAAATGGAACTACGATCAGGACAACCGTAAGTCGCTGCCGGCGGATGTGTCTGTGCCTAAGCCTTATACCGTTTCGCCGGACGACATTACCAGCGAAGTAATTGAACTGGTAGAAACTGAATTTGCCGATCACATGGGTGATGCTAAGGACTTCAATTATGCCGTGACCCGCGACGAAGCATTAAAGGTACTCGAGCAGTTTATAGAGCAGCGTTTCCAAGAGTTTGGCGATTATCAGGATGCCATGCGCGAAGGCAACGTATGGCTGTTTCACTCCCACTTATCCTTTTATCTCAATTGCGGGTTATTGCTGCCCATGGAAGTCATGAAAGCGGCGGAGCAGGCTTACTTCGATGGCGACGCACCGCTGAATGCGGTAGAAGGCTTTATTCGTCAGATCCTGGGCTGGCGCGAATACGTCAGGGGCTTTTACTGGCACTGTATGCCAGGCCTGCAGCAGGAAAATTACTTTAATCACCAGCGCAAGTTGCCAGACTTCTACTGGAGTGGGCATACCAATATGAACTGTATGCGCCAGTGCATTGGTGATACCAAACGCCATGCCTACGCGCACCACATCCAACGCTTGATGGTGATAGGTAATTTCAGTTTGCTGGCCGGATTATCAGTAGAAGCGGTAAATGAATGGTACCTGCTGGTGTATGCCGATGCTTTTGAGTGGGTGGAAATGCCCAATGTGAGTGGCATGATCCTGTTTGCCGACGGCGGTAATCTGGCCAGCAAACCCTATGTGGCGAGTGGTCAGTACATCAACCGGATGTCGGATTACTGCAAAAACTGCGGCTATGCGGTATCTAAAAAGACTGGTAAAAACGCGTGCCCGTTTAACTATTTATACTGGGACTTTTTAATTAAGCACCGCGATAAACTGAGCAAAAACCACCGTATGGGGCTGATCTATAAAAGCCTCGACCGGATGTCTCAGGATACTGTTGATGCCATGCAGGAAAAGGCAGAACAGCTACTTTCGGCCATTGATGATGCGTAAAGCGGATTTACCCAGAAAAATCTGCCCGGTTTGCCAGCGACCATTTGTGTGGCGTAAAAAATGGGAGAAAAACTGGACAGAAGTAAAGTACTGCTCAAAACGCTGCAGTAGTGACCGTTCACGACACATCACGACAAAATAATCGTTATGTAGTGAAACTGTCATTACTTTGCTGTGATATCCTTTGCTACTATAGTCTAAGTAAGCTAATTGCAGTTTGCCTGAACAGAAGCAAAAGATTTGAAAACGTATACTTGTCAGTGTGGTAACACCTTATATTTCGCCAATAGCCAGTGCTTGTCCTGCCAGCGCCCGGTGGGTTTTTTATCGGATGCAAAGGTGCTTTCTTCCTGCGATATTGATGCAGAGGGTAACTGGATAGCAGGCTACAACGGCCTGGCTTACCGCCAATGCAGCAATTATGCAAAGCAAAATATCTGCAACTGGTTGGTTCCGGTGGAAAGTGACCATAAACTGTGTCCATCCTGCCAACTCACCGATACCATTCCCGATTTGTCCAAACCAGACAACGTCAAACTCTGGT
>JAYZXK010000599.1:0-10448 GCA_036141415.1 Pseudomonadota bacterium | reverse complement strand
CGCAATTTCACCGCGGTTAGCTATGAGTACTTTATCCATGAGAATCCCGTTTATTCGATGATGAACAAGGGCTGATCGAATTCTACAGCTTCTTTATCGTCTACCAGAATAGCTTTAACAACACCGGCCTTATCAGACTCGATTTGGTTCATCATCTTCATGGCTTCTACAATACACAGCGTGTCGCCAACATTTACACTTTGACCTACTTCAACGAATGCTTTGGCCGTAGGTGAAGATGCGCGGTAGAAAGTCCCTACCATTGGCGATTTAACAGTATGGCCGGCGGGCGCTTCTGGCTCGGCCGGCGCGGCAGCAGGTGCAGCAACAGGCGCCGGCGCGGCAGGTGCAGCTACTGGTGCCGGAGCGGCATAATGAACAGGTGCAGCAGCTTGTGAACTGCCACGGTGAATACGTACAGATTCTTCACCTTCGGTGATTTCTAACTCGGCAATGCCTGATTCTTCGACCAGCTCAATCAGTTTTTTTATCTTTCTAATATCCATAATCTGTCTCTGTTTGTCTTATCAATTAGTGGGTAAAAATATCTGCTGCTGCGTCCAGGGCGAGCGAGTAGCCTTTAGCGCCAAAGCCTACTATCACGCCAGCAGCGATATCGGAAAAATAAGAATGATGTCGAAATGCTTCACGGGCGTGAACGTTCGACAAATGCACTTCAATAAACGGGATGGATACACTCAACAGTGCGTCCCGCAACGCTACACTGGTATGCGTAAAGGCGGCGGGGTTGATGATAATGCCATCAACGCTACCCATGGCAGCATGGATACGATCGATAAGCACTGCTTCCGAGTTGGACTGCAAATGTTCTAACTCTATACCCATGCCTTTGGCCTGTTTTGCCAGACCTTCGACAATGTCGTTGAGTGTAGCGTGGCCATATTTTTCTGGCTCACGTTTGCCTAACATATTCAGGTTAGGGCCGTTCAGTAGAAGTATTTTCATTAATCTTGTAGCTATCTTGCGGCTAAGTTCGGCATAAACACCAGTTATACATAAATTGGCGAATAATTAACACAAAAACCACGTTGAAATAATACTAAAATAAGCTTAGTCGACAATTATAGTTAATAATTATGATATCGCAGCAAAATACTGGTCTTATCAGGGGATTTAGCCGCAACTTCTCGATATTGAGATAGGCTCAAATAAATACTGCGGCCGTAGGTTGGGTGAGGTTACAGGCGGTTGCCCCTGGTTTTACTGCGAATGGCTTCCGTTAGCTGCCTGGCAATCTCCGGGATTGGTAGAGATTTGTCTACACCACCACGTTTGACCGCTTCTTTGGGCATACCATACACAATGCAGGTGGCTTCATCCTGCGCAAAGGTTGTGGCGCCTTTATCGTGCATTGCGCGCATTCCCTGGGCGCCATCCCGGCCCATACCTGTGAGTATCACGCCAAATGCATTGTGGCCAACATGTTCTGCAAGGCTATCAAACAGGACATCTACTGAGGGTTTATGGCCGCTAACCCGACCTTCATCACTGAGTTGGGTGCGGTAATCCGCGCCGTATTTAATGACGCTTAAATGCTGATCGCCCGGTGCCAGGTAAACATGACCGGGCAACAGGCGTTCATTATGCTGTGCCTCTTTTACAGTCAGTGCGCACTGACCGTTGAGGCGTTTGGCGAATGACGTAGTAAAGCCTGGCGGCATATGTTGGGTCATCACTACGGCCGGAAAGGATGCCGGTAGCCTGATCAGCAAATCTTTTATGGCTTCGGTACCACCGGTGCTGGCTCCGATACCCACAATGAGTTCAGTGCCGGAGTAGGTTAACTGGGTTTTGGTCACTGTTTCATTGACAACCCGCTTTTTGACCCGGGCCCCGGCGGCAGCAATTATTTTGTCGGTAACCAGTTGCTGAAAAGCCAGAAACTTAGCTTGCACGTCTATTTTAGGCTTAGGAATAAAATCTACCGCACCCAGTTCCAGCGCCAGCATGGTGGCATCTGCGCCTTTTTCGGTCAGGGTTGAAATCATCACAACCGGGGTTGGTTTGGCTTTCATCAGGCGGTCTAAAAAGGTCAGGCCGTCGACTTTGGGCATTTCGATATCCAGCGTAATAACGTCTGGGTTGAAACGCTTTACCATGTCTTTGGCGACATAAGCATCAGGTGCCGTGCCCACCAGGTTGAGGTCGGGGTGATTGGCAATAATTTGCGTCATCAATGAGCGGATCAAAGCCGAATCATCGACAACCAATACAGAAATGGACATTAAAAAACTCTAATCAAATAAATCGATATCACCAGATGCGGGGGCTTCTTTAATCCGCATGCGGTACTCGCTTTCGCGATCAAGGATAGTGGTATTATGCATGGTTTTAATTTTGCGTACTTTTACTTCACCACTTTCGAGAAAAAAGTAAACCTTGCGAGGATAAGGGCCAAGTAAATCACGAGCGAGCACCGGGATACGTTCAAGTTGAAGATAATCCAGCACAAACTCCGAGTTACGTTCACCGACATTATGTACTGTCAGGCCTTGCAGAACATTGCCGCCGCCAAACACTTTGGCTTCCAGTCGGTTTCTTGCTGCGCCCATTTTTAATAGTTCATTAATGAGAAGCTCCATAGCGTAAGTGCCGTAACGTGCTGAACTGTTCATTTCTCCGGACGTAATAAATTCATCATTGGGCAGTAAGAAGTGGTTCATTCCACCGATTTTTGTTACCGGATCGCGCAGACAAACAGACACACAGGAGCCTAATACGGTTACTATCATCGTACTATCGCGGGTTGCGTAATATTCACCGGGTAAAATTTTCACCGCATCGCGATCAAAATGGCGGTCAAAATACCGGTTGGGTGCACTGTTGTCTAATACGGCAGTCATATCTGATTTCCGTTTACCTGGTAGATAGTTTTGCCCTGGGCCCGCATAATGGTCGTTAAGTGGTTAAAGTTTTCAGAATGCCCGGCGATATACCAGCCGTTTGGCTTCATGAGTTTAATGATTCGCTTAACGATGATTTCCTGAGTGGGTTTATCAAAATAAATCATTACGTTACGACAGAAAACAATATCCAGGCCAGGATCTATGGCAAACTCCGTTGCCAGCAGGTTTTGTTGAAAAAAGTGAATTGAATTACGTAGCTCAGCCACCACTCTGGCCTTACCGGCATTGCTGCCCTTGCCCCGGTGGAAAAAGCGTTTGCGCCGGGCCGGGCTGAGTTTTTCAACCTGATCGATTGGATAAATACCCGCTCTGGCACGCTCCAGCATTCGACTATCGATATCGGAAGCGTAGATCTTAACATTAGTGGAAAGTGACCCTCTGGCCTCAGCGCAAGTCATTGCTATGGAATAGGGTTCCTCGCCGCTGCTACTTGCTGTACACCATATTCGCAACGGTCCCGTATGTTGGTGTAAATATTCGCTAAGTTGCTCAAAATGATGTGCTTCGCGAAAAAAAGATGTCAAATTCGTGGTCAGCGAATTAATAAAGTGTTCAGTTTCATCCTGGTGAGTATCCAGATAATCCAGGTAAGCCTGAAAGGTACTCAAATTAAGGGCTCTCAGCCGCCTCGATAGACGGCTGTAAACCATATTATCTTTGCTGTCCGCCAAATTAATACCAGTAAGCGAACGAATTTTCTGACGAATTGCATTAAACTCTTTGTTGGTAAATGCGAATGGCTTGTCCATTCAGTTCGCCTTATTAAAAACTTTCCCACTCGTCGTCGTCATTTGGTGCTGCGGCACTAAATTGCTGAGAGCGAGGAGCTATAGACTTAGCCGGCACCCTGGGTTTAGGCTTTGCAGCCGGCACCGGCGCTGCCGCGGGTGTGTGCCCGGCGCTATCGCCAATATCAAAGAAGTTAACCCGTGATATCAGTTGTGACGCCTGGGAGCTCATGCTCTCAGCTGCGGCGGCGGCTTCTTCAACCAGCGCGTCATTCTGCTGCGTCATCTCGTCCATCTGCACTACGGCTTTGTTGATTTCGTCGATACCACTGGCTTGCTCGGCCGACGCCGAAGCAATTTCGGACATAATGTCGTTAACGCGCTGGATAGCAGTCACAATTTCACTCATGGTTGCACCAGACTGGTTAACCAGTTCATTACCACTTTCCACTTTAGTTACCGAGTCGGATATCAGGCCTTTGATATCTTTTGCTGCATTGGCAGACCGTTGAGCAAGGGTGCGCACTTCTGAAGCCACTACCGCGAAGCCGCGGCCCTGTTCGCCAGCTCGCGCTGCCTCAACTGCCGCGTTGAGCGCCAGTATGTTAGTCTGGAAGGCTATGCCATCGATAACGCCGATGATATCCTCAATTTTCTTGGCAGACTGATTAATATCGGCCATGGTACCGACCACCTGCTCTATGAGTTTGCCACCAGAAATTGCCACCCGCGATGCCTCTGAGGCAAGACCATTGGCCTGCTTCGCGTTATCGGCATTAAGCTGCACCGTACTGGTAAGCTCTTCCATGCTGGAGGCTGTTTCTTCCAGACTGGAAGCCTGTTGCTCGGTGCGTGAAGATAAATCGGCATTGCCTCTGGCGATTTCATTTGACGCATTGTTGATGGTTTCCGAGCCGCTGCGAATTTCGAGGATTATGCTGGACAGGTTGGTCACAAAATCATTCACCGATTCTGCCAGTGTCTCAAACTCACCTTCGTATTCACGTTCGAGCCGCTCAACCAGGCTACCTTTAGACATGGATAGCATAATGTCGCAGATATCATTAACGGCCATTTTACGGCTGGTTATATCAGTGGCGTATTTAACCACCCTGAAGACCTTGCCATTGTCATCCACAATAGGGCTGTAGGTGGCCTGGATCCAAATGCTTTTGCCGCCTTTGCCCATACGGTGAAACTCGCCGGTCTGGAACTGGCCATCACCTAATTGCTCCCAAAATAAGCGGTATTCACTGCTTGAGCGCTCTTCCGGGCTCATAAACATACTGTGATGTTTGCCTTTGACTTCATCCAGGGTGTAGCCAACGGTATTCAGGAAGTTGTCATTAGCATCAAGGATTTTGCCGGTCGGATCGAATTCAATAACCGCCTGGGACTGATTAATCGCCTTAATCTGGCCAGAGAAATAAGCGTTTTTGCGCTTTTCTTCGGTAATATCGGTGGCGTATTTTACCACTCGCGTGACCTTACCATTACTGGTGACTACCGGATTATAAGATGCCTGGATCCAGACTTCTTCACCATTGCTGTTAAAGCGCAGGAATTCCCCTGCCTGATATTCGCCGCGGTTTAATTTTGCCCACAACTCTTTATATTCAGGAGAGTTTGCATAGTCTTTATCGACAAATATACGGTGATGTTTGCCAACAATTTGCTGTTCGTCATAACCCATGAGGGTCAGGAAGTTTTCATTGGCTGTGAGAATTTCGCCGTTAGGTCGAAATTCGATAACACCCTGGCTTCTGTCCAGCGCGCCGAGCTTATTTGACGTCAGGTTATGCTCGGTTTTATCTACCCACTCCACCATGGCCCCATTGGGATTGCCCTGTGCATCGAGCAGTGGTGTCAGACTAAGGTTAAAGTTGACATCGCCAATCATAATTGAAGAGGACATCGGAGCCCTTAAATCAGCCAGAATGCGGCGCTGATGGCCTGGATCTTTATGGAACTGGTCAATGTTCTGACCCACTAAGTTGTCAGCAGAAAAGTGCGGCAGTACAGTGCGGATATCAGCTTCATATTGTTTGAGCAGGTTATACACCGCCGGGTTCGCATAAATGATATTTCGATCTTTATCGGCCACCATCACACCAGATGAGATGGCATTGAGCGCAATTTCATAAAATGCCGGCGTTTGTGGTTCTGGCTGGCCCCCAAAAAGGTTACGCAAGTTCATACTGAGCCCTCGTTTTGCTGATTCATGCTGTCAAAAATGCCGATTTCCCTGCTGGTAATCAGTCGTTCGATGTTGACCAGAATGACTAGTCCGTCATCCACGCTGGCCAGGCCGTCCAGATAGCGACTGTCGAAAGCGACGCCGAATTCCGGGGGCGGGTGAATTTCGTTTTCGGTGACATTGATAACATCTGACACGCTGTCTACCACAATGCCAACAATGCGGTCCTGTACGTTAAGCATAATGACAATGGTAAATTCGTTATAAGTGGCTTCACTGACATTAAATTTTACGCGGAGATCGACAATAGGCACGATATCGCCACGCAGGTTAATAACGCCTTTGATAAAGTCAGGTGCATTGGCAATTTTCGTAACCGGTTCGTAGCCACGAATTTCCTTAACCTGAATAATGGCCAGGCCGTATTGCTCTTCACCTAACATGAATGTCAGATATTCCTTGCTTGCACCACCAGTTGCTGCGATGGCAGCGTCCTGAGATGACACGGTATTCATCAGGCTAACCCCACTTGATTGATTTGTTCATTTTTCATCAGGTTGTCAACATCGACAATCATGGCCACTTTACCGTCACCCATGATGGTTGCACCGGATATGCCATCGACCTTTTTGTAATGGCGTTCCAGGCTCTTAATTACTACCTGTTGTTTGCCAAGTAGCTGATCGACAATAATGCCATAACGTTTTTTACCGATCTCGACCAGCACAATAATTGAATTCTCGATGGGTTTGTCCGGTTCGTCTATTTGCATTTGCTCGCGCAACGAGAGCAACGGCCAGTATTGATCCCGGCTCCATAACATGGTGTCGTTAGCCAGGGTTTTAATTTGCTCTGACTTCGGTTGCAGCGACTCTATGATATTCAGCAGTGGGATAATGTAGGTTTCACTGCCCACCGATACACACATGCCATCAATAATCGCCAGCGTAAGCGGTAACTTAATGGTAAAGGTAGAGCCCTGCCCGCCTTCCGAAACAATGTCGATTCCGCCTTGAATAGCTTCAATATTCTTGCGTACTACATCCATACCCACGCCGCGGCCAGAAACATCGGTTACGGCTTCCGCAGTGGAAAAGCCCGGCGCAAATATTAACTGCCAGACATCTTCATCTGGCATCTTAGGATCTACATCCAGTCCGTTGGCCAGAGCTTTGTCGAGAATCTTTTCCCGATTCAGGCCGCCACCGTCATCTTGAATGCTAATCAGGATATTTCCGCCACGCTGTTCTGCTTTAAGTACAACGGTGCCAATTGCTGGTTTACCCGCTGCCACGCGTTTATCTGATGATTCTATACCGTGATCCAGGCTGTTTCGCACCAAGTGGGTAAGCGGGTCGGCGAGCTTCTCGATCATGCTCTTATCAACTTCGGTTTCGCCGCCTTCAATGATCAGGTCAATTTTCTTGTCCAGCGTTTTGGCCAGGTCGCGTACCAGCCTCGGAAACCGGTTAAATATGAACGATACCGGCAGCATTCGCATCGACATGACCGCTTCCTGAATTTCGCGAATATTACGCGACAATTCGTCGATGGCACCACTGAGCTTTTCGCCGGTATTGCCTTCTACTTCTTCGCCGATCATCGACAATATGGACTGGGTAATCACCATTTCGCCGACCAGGTTTACCACCGTATCTATTTTGGTGGTTTCTACCCTTACGGAGCCAGCATCATTCTTTCCGGCTGCTTTAGCAGATGGTTTTGCTGTTGGTTTAGGTGCTTTGGCTGCGATTTTGCTCGCTGGTGTAGATGCAGACTCTGGTTGTGTAAAGAACCCGTAAGCGTCTTCGTCTTTAATCGGTTGAGCCGGTTTGGGCTCAGTAAAAAAGCCGTAGCTGCCGTCCCTGTCATCATGCTCGGTTGCTGACGCCGTTGGTGCTGCTTCTGGCTTGCCGGGGGCGTCATCAAAGAAGCCAAAGCCGTCGGCTTCTTCTGCGCTGATGTCTGCTTCCGGTTGGCCGGGCGCATCATCAAAGAAGCCAAAGCCGTCATCCTCTTCGGCGCTGTTGTCTGATTCCGGCAGGCCTGGCGCATCGTCAAAGAAGCCAAAGCCGTCATCCTCGTCTGCGCCGGTATCCGCTTCTGGCTGACCGGGCGCGTCATCAAAGAAACCAAAGCTGTCGTCTTGTTCTGTTGTATCAACTGGAGGCGACAGTTCTGCATCCTCGCTTTTACCGCCTTGTGCAGACAAAATACTTTCCAGCGCAGTTTTACCTTCTTCTATTTGCTGCCAGTTAATGTCGCTTTCATCCTGGTACGCTTGCAGAATATCGCCAAGCGTATCGGTGGTAGACAGCAACACATCAACTATGTCGGTGGTTAACTCCAGCTCATGGTTACGGGCCTTATCCAGAATGGTTTCCATCACATGGGTGAGGCCGGTTAAGGCGTCGAAGCCAAAAATTCCACTGCCACCTTTAATTGAGTGGGCGGCGCGGAATATGCTGTTGAGTTCCTCCGCGTCGGGGTCGTCTGTTGAAATGTTTAACAGCAATTCTTCCATGGTTTGAAGATGCTCCTGGCTCTCCTCAAAAAACACGGTGTGGAATTGATTCATATCGACAGACATGAGTGACTACCCGAGCAGCTTTTTAGCAACGGCCAGTAACTTGGACGGGTCAAACGGTTTAACCATCCATCCTGTAGCGCCGGCCGCTTTACCCTGGCTTTTTAGAGTGTCGCCGGCTTCGGTAGTCAGCACTACGATAGGCACCGTGCGATAACTCATCATGCCGCGCAGAGATTTAATCAGGGTAATACCATCCATCCGCGGCATATTTTGGTCGGTCAGGACAAAGTCATATCGGGTGGTTTGGCATTTATCCAGGGCAGCCTGACCGTCTTCGGCTGAATCGACATTGTAGCCGGCCCCTCGCAGAGTAACCTCTACCATTTGACGGATTGACATAGAGTCGTCAACGATTAGAATTTTTTTGCTCATATTGTATTAATTCCTTGCTATGGAAATGGTAGTTCGATTGCCTTGTGCATTCCGCTCAACAGACTGACATATCGCATCAACAAGCCCGAGGCCACGACCACTGAGGCCTTGCTGAACGGCTGAATTATCAGAAAGCGCAAAACCCGAACCGGAGTCTTCCACTGATATCTTTATAAACGTAGTCGAATTTGTGTAAATTTGTATGGTTAACTGATCATTATTTGTCAAACCACTCATACGTTCTTCACGCAACGCCAGATAGGTGGCAAATCCTTCAAAGTCATTTTTGAGCTTTGAGTCTAAATGGAGGATGCCATGATCAAGCGCGTTATTGATGAGTTCGGCCAGCACGGTAAAAGCTTTTTGACAAAGATCTCTGGGCAATCCTGAATTTTGCATAATGTGCATAGCCTGATTGAGCACATCAAGGCTGGCGATGACCTTGCCCCGCACGCAAAACTGATAGTCTATCTCGCCGAAACTTTCAGGTTCTTCTGTAGTGCGGGTTTGCAACTGATTACGCAGCGCGTCGCCATTAATCACGCACAGAGTTATATCGTCCTCTATGGCATTGCCATCAGCAAATTGCAGGCAATCGTCCATTATGTGGATGAGGCTCTCCTGATTACCTGCCAGCTGTTGCGCCTGGGACATTAACCTGGCTGATGAGTAGGCTTCACCAGCAGGATTGGTCTGTTCAATAACGCCGTCGGTGTATAACGCTAATTGCTGTATCTGTTCCAACGGAATTTGTTCGGGTTTGATACTGAAATCATCCGGCTCCATTATGCCAAGCGGCATGGCTTTTGACCTGAATCGCTTTACGTCACCTTGTATGCAGCAACAGATAACGTCCGGCAGCCCGGCATTGACAATGGTCACCGTTGAGGAATAAGGGCAAATTTCAATCCCTAACAACGCCACAAAGCGATCGTCGGGTATTTCTGTATACAGTTTGCGATTGATTTCGTGAAAAATTTCATCGATAGTCTTGCCTTTATTCGCCATCGCTTTGGCAGTGGTGACGATGGGAATAATACAAATTGCCGCGGCCAGGCCATGTCCCATGGCATCAGCCAGAATAACCTGGACCTTGCCGGAAGGGTTGGGTGGCGAAAAAATGGTGTCACCACTGAAATTCGTCATTGGCCGGCTGCGTACCGCAACGAAATCCGGTAAATCACACTGACTGTTGGCCATGTTCTGATAAACGTGTTGGGCGAGGCTTTCTTCCTGGGCTTTTTCGCTAAGTAACTGTTGGAGCAATTGATACTTATTGGCCAGCTCCAGGCTGGTACGTTTAAAAGTCAGCAGGTTACGGATCTTTTCCCATAACAATTCAATGCTGACAGGCTTAACGATATAGTCGTGCACACCCAGACTAAAGCTGTCACTGATACTGGTAAGCTGGTCGTCTATGGAAACCATTATCACATAGGGCGGTGGTTCCATTTGTTGCAATGCAGGTAACAAATCAGTGCCATGACCATCTGGCAGATGGTTATCCAGAATGACAAGGTCAAAGTGGCGCTTCTTGAGCACCTCTCGGGCATCCTCCAGCGAAGAGGCTGAGATAACTTTTACCCGTTTAAGCATTAAATCGGAGACTAGCAACTCACAAAATATCGGATCAT
>JAYZXK010000598.1:0-2524 GCA_036141415.1 Pseudomonadota bacterium | reverse complement strand
TTCTCAAGCCCTTGTTTTTGATGCAAGAGGCGGTACTAATATCACCACAACACTGACGATTTGTGATGACACCAGTCAGGCCAAAAAAGCCGTTGGCCTGATTATCAATGGCTACGGAAAAATTGCCATTGCCCAGGACTCAGACAATGACGGCATCAATGAAAATCATGCCGGTGCAGCATTATCCTGCAGTTAATGACCGCTAGCAAGACCAGCAATATTCGCTGCTGCCAATACTCCCGTCACTGTTTTGATCCCAGGCTTTTCGCCCGTCACTGAATATATATAACGTACCGTCACCCACCTGTGTACTGCCGCTAACCGGAACCGCACGTAATTCATAACTGTTGCCATCGGCACTCACAGCATGAATAGTAAGTGTATATTTTTTCTTGGATGCGGGTTCAGTTGATGGTGAATAGGCCGTAAAAACCGCTGGCGACCCGGTGTTACCGCTACCTGTAGCCGCACCGTTATAACTGAACGTTGTTGCATAATGGCGTTCCATTGCCGAGGCGAAGCCCATCAGGTCAGCCTGCGCCGTACTGCGGTTAGCACTCACCATCATTGACTGGTACGACGGATACCCCACTGCGGCGATAATGCCGACAATGACCACCGCAATCATCACTTCAATTAAGGTAAACCCCAACGATTTGCTCATAACTATTATTGCTCCACTTCAGTTGACCAGCTACCCCGCATTACCCGCTGGTAGCGGCCAAATATATTCTGACTCAGGCATTCAAAGTCTGAAGCACAGGCCTCTGGATTGCCATCCTCATCCACTGGTACTACTGCCGAGACACATTCAGTGCCCAGGCAAATTGTAGGATTAGTAGCGTCTTCTATGAGGATCTTAGTATCGGGGGCAATACCGGTTTGCGTCAACGTTGCAAAGCGATCATTTTCACCCAGCTCATCATCACCGTTCAGATCGCCCACCGCATTACCATCAACCAGATTTACCAGATATGCCCGGCTGTTTCCCGCCGGTGGTGCACAAGCGCTGGTGCTGCTCGACGCTGGCACGTAACTGGTAAAGAAGACCTTGTAATTAACTATTACCGGCGAAGAAAGAATTTTCTCCCCGCTGGTCTGCATTTTTAAAAACCAGCCCTGTTTACTCTCATACTCAGCGATCGCAAGCTCTCTGGTAGAGTCATTACTGTGGGTCAGGCTATGACTGGTGGCATCGAACAAATCATTTTCCGTAATCGTGGTTGGAAAAGTAAAGTCACCATTGGTGTCCGGCGAAAATACGCCCGTGTCTTTAATCATGTAGAAACGATCGTTGACCACATCATCCAATGGATTTGCCCGCCAGCCACTGCCAACCACAACTGCATAAAAATTACTGCTACCAAGGGCTACCTCAGCGACATCCACACCGTAATAGAAGTGGCGGTTATCAGAATTGCCTGCGCCGGCTAAATCAGCGATCCGCTGACCTTTAATAAAGTCGCTGCCGGACTCGCCGTTATAAACATCAAAGCGGAATATCTGGCCACCCATATCCGTAGCGTATAAGTGGTCCGCATAGCCATCACTGTCACGGTCAATGGCTGCAACATGGCCGGGAATGGAGTACTGCATTTCACTCAGGTTTAGATCGGCACCACTGTCAGATGCTTGCCACAACAACGCCCCGGTATCAGCATTAAATATCATCACGGCATTGCCTACCGCATCGGCTGTTTTAACCTGATTAGTGTCCTGGGTTTCATCATAGCCACCACCGACTATCATTACGTTATAAGATGTTCCGCCCATATTCATTTTGGTAATGATTGGCCGTGACCAGGTTTGCCCCAGTTTATCCAGCCCGGTACTGCCGCCCTCAATTTTAAACACCAAAGACGGTGATGTTTTACTGGTGATGTCGAATACGTAATAATCCCGACCACCGCGGCGCATACCTACATACAGGTATTTCTTATTGTTAAACTCCCGCAACACCATGTGGCCATCCAGTCCGTAAATATGACGATAGCTGGAGTTGTCCTGATAAAAGTCCTTGATATTGGACAACAGCGATTTAGGGGTTATCGAGAAATATTCAGTACCGGTTTCTGCATCAAAGGCATGCAGGAAGCCGTGATTGGTGGCAATAAATATGACTGAATCATTGTTGCCATAATTAACAATCACGGGTTGCGAGTGAATAGGATCGCCCATTTGCAAGCGCGACTCGGTGATATCCCCATCACCGTCATAATCTTTAATATCCACCCCTCTTGTCCATTTAAGCAGTATTTCTCGCAGCCCCTGAGGGTCGGCTTCACCATCGGTGTCCATGGTCGAGGTGGTAATGGCACTGTTATTCTCATGTACCTGGTTGGCGCTTGAAACAATGCTACCCGGGCCATCAAAGAAGTACACATTCCGGGATAACGGCAGCAGTGAGGCTGCGCCCCCTTCCCTCACATCCGCGCCATCCTGAAACAGTGACCAAAAGCTGTGTGAACTATCGGCAAAGAAACCGGTATTGGTGTCGATGGCAGCCAGGCCGTTCTGATCGTAC
>JAYZXK010000597.1:0-8660 GCA_036141415.1 Pseudomonadota bacterium | reverse complement strand
TTGAATCAAAGCCGCCATCACGATTTCAGCCGTTTCCATCGCAGCGCTATGATTTAGCGGTAATGAGACACCGTTGTACAGGCCAAAATAAACGTTCATGTAAACGGTGGCCGTATGACGTAAGATACTCTTTCTGTTTGGTGGAGCAACAGGGGATCCGGTGCCGAAAATCGCGTCGGTTAAAGAAACGGACGTGCTGTAGAAAGTGTCTGAGTCGAAAATGTACTTTGCTGCAGATTCAGAAATTGTCAAATGCGTATCAACAATGAACTGATTAACAATAGTACGCATTTCTTCTATTCGCGCATCGAGCAGGCACTTGTCGTTTGAAGATATTCCCGAATTAAGCTGCGGAAAAACAGAAGCAGGCGAGTCGCCGTTACTGCCAGGTGTCCAGGTGTTTCCCTGAAACCATGAGCCCGGTGAACGTCCACCGTTTGGCATTACCACGGTCCCGCATGTTTCGCCCGCACCACCACCGGTTTGTGACAAATTCCCTGACATAACACCGGATACTGAACATGCGCCCCATACTGATTTCATAGGAAGTGACGATACCGCCACACCAGCACCGGCTTTTTTAATAAACTGACGTCGTTTTGTCACTGATGTTTGATTTTGTTCAATACCCATACCGATAACCTTTGTCTTCCATTGAAAAGCTGCCTACTACACATATGCAGACCAATTTTAAAGCATCATGAATAAATCATGCCAACTATTCAAGACATTGATAGTAAATGCTTTTTATTATTTCAGGGTACTTATTACTG
This sequence comes from Pseudomonadota bacterium, assembly GCA_036141415.1. Lineage (GTDB taxonomy): Bacteria > Pseudomonadota > Gammaproteobacteria > Enterobacterales > Alteromonadaceae > Alteromonas. The sequence goes on along the minus strand of JAYZXK010000597.1, from coordinate 7,887 downwards.
CCTTTTTGTAAAAATTACCGACAGCAAATATCAGATGCCCTCTCACCTAGAGCGCTATATTAGACTTTGCCGCTAACTTTCGCAAATGTATAACCGGAATAGCGTATGAAATTCCAGACGGTTTACTCAGTACAGACTCTTTGGTCTCGGCCACAAATACTTTGTTTATGACGCCAACCACTACTCCCGTGTCGCTACGATACATCGGGCTCCCGCTGTTTCCCGGATAAGCCGTTGCATCCAGTTGGTAGATCAGAAAAACCTTTTGTAATCTGTCCAGCATGTTGATAGAAAGTTGTTCGGAACTTCTGGCCGGTATGGCGTCCGGCGTGATTGCTGCAATCATTCCACGATGAGAAGCAGGATAAAGGCCCAAAACAGCGCCTATGGGAAATCCGGTAAAAGCAATGTGAGTGCCTTCGGGGACAAATTCATCCGGCGCAATTTGTAATGGGGTTAGCTTGGTATCAATTTTTAAAATGGCCAGGTCATGAACAGGATCGATATCGACAATCTCTGCACGGTACGTTTTAGTATTTTTAGCATTGCCGGCGTATACAGAACGGTACTGCACCACATCCGGATTCAAAGGTGTTGATACAACATGATAGTTAGTAGCAATATAATGGCCGTCGCCAATTACAAATCCCGTCCCTTGTAATTGATTCGCCGGAGAGTTCATCGGTGTTGTTATACCCACCCCGACCACAGACGGCTTCACTTTTTTTATCACCTCAACCATAGACTGATTTGCCTGAACTGAGCATGACAAAATGGTATATAACAACAACAGACAAAAGTTCTTCATTGCAACTCGCTTATAAATCATTGAATATTAAGTTTTGCTAATCAGGGACCGACCATGTGGATGTCGACACACTAAAATTCATAGTAAAGCAACTCATTTCCCCCATAGTACTTTTTTTTGTTGTCTTAGTGTTCAGCATTTTTTGTCACTATGTGAAAAGTTTGCGTCGTTACACGACTGTTTCGCTGTTCCTGGCTTGTAGTTGGTTGTTCCTCTCGAGCCAATACTTCTTTAGCAACTGGTTACTAGCGCCATTGGAGTACGCTTACCCGCCAGTAAAAAAAGCCGACCAGACCTGGCATCACGTAGAGTATATCTTTACACCAGGTTGTTACTATTACGGGAAAGATTTACCGGCAGCCAGCAACTGGCATCAGTGTTCACTAACCCGATTAACACAAACTGCGATAATGTCTGCGTATAAAAATACGCCGGTCATTGTTACAGGGGGTAATTTTTTACGTGATAAAGAGATTATTTACGCGGAAAAAGCGCAGCAGTTTCTGGAAACACTGATTTCGTCTGTGGTGATTGCTTTACCCACAGGGCATAATACCGAGCAGGAACTACAGGCGCTGTACCGGCAAACCGGAGATGTTCCTATTGCAGTGGTTACCTCGGCCACGCATATGCGCAGATTACTTTACCAGGCCGAACAGATCGGCTTTCATCACCTTGTTGCGGTTCCGGTTGAACACCTGAGCCCTCCAACCTATGATGTGACCCTGAATATTCCTTCGATTGCCAGTATCTACAATACGGAAAGAGCACTGTATGAATATATTGGTTTGCTTTATGAAACCGGAAACTGGCCGATAGGTGAAAGTAGTAATTAGTCTAAATAGCATTGAGTCTGCCATTTTGATGCTATTATAAGGGAATATTAAATACAGCGTATTGATATGCCATGTATAACGTCAATAACAGGAACCGACGGAAGAGGTAACGGTGTTTAAAAGTACAAGCGCAAAAATAACCAAGCTATGGCAATCGTACCAGCGCTTACGCGAGGCTACGGCGATATCAAAGCATTTCTCTACCTTTTTGACACCCGTTGTAGCCAATACTGATGAATTGAAAACCAACGTGTATAAAATAAGGCATAATGTATATTGTGAGGAGCTTAATTTTGAGCCGTTAAGACCCGATCAAATGGAAACTGATGAGTTTGACGCTTTTTCACAATATTGCCTTATTAAACATATCGGTTCTGATGCTTTTGCGGGTACGGTAAGATTGGTTACCCCGCGTGAAGAGGGGCAGCTTCTGCCGCTTGAAAAATACTGTCTGCATTCAATATCTCATGATGAATTTACGCCAAATCACTTTAACCGCAATGAAATTTGCGAAATATCACGGCTGGCGGTGCCCGCTCACTTCAGGCGGCGGGCAATGGATAAATTTGCCGGTGCGGCCACTGGTGCAATTAACGAGTCCACGTATTCAGAGGCAGAACTGCGTTGTTTTCCGTTTATTGCAATTGGGCTATATCTCTCGGCAGCCTCACTAGCGCTAACTCAGGGCATACAACATGCCTTTGTAATGATGGAGCCTCGTTTAGCCCGGAGTATGCGTTTTCTGGGTATTAAATATATTAAGATCGGCCCTACTATTGAATATCACGGCCAGCGAGCGCCCTATTATATAAATGCAGAAATCCTGCTGCGAGATCTGGCGCCGAGCTTCAAATACATGCTGCGTGATATTCAGGTTCAGGTAAATAAACAGATGAAGTTTAAAAATTAGCGGTAAGCGACCCTGGCCCCCACTCAGGCAGTATTGCACAGCATGTGAAAACCTTAACTCTCCAGCAAGCCGTCGATGTCAAAGAATTTTACACACCTCTTATTCATATCACGAATAAAAATAATAAGTCATTGTAAAATAATCAAATTATAACAATGGCACAGCACATGCATTAGTTAAAGCGTGGTAACTTTCTAAAGTACAGAGGACGGTAAAAATGAACAAATTTTCTAAATTTACGAAAGCGTTGTCTCTAAGTGCAATCATCGGCTTAAGCTTCGCTGGTGCGTCTAACGCAGCAACAATTAATTTTAACAATGGTGTAGCAGCATCTGACGGTTCTGGTTTAACCAGTCAGTATATCGACCCGATTAACGGTGGTCTGCCAGATTACTTCATTGAAACTTTTGACCAGGATACTGGTGTTCCGGGCTTCCCAGGCTCAACTGCTTATACTGATGCAGGTTTCGAAGACGATTGCGCTGTGAACAGTGTTAACGGAAGCCCAATCGGTATTTCTGTCAACGGAAATGCAAGTGAAATTGGTGTTCGTCAGGGTCTTCTGCCTACTGAAGCGGCTCCTCCTGCAAACGACACCACTTGTTTTGGTTATCTTACCAACAATGACTCAGGTACCGCCTCAGTTGAATTCGATTACACTAACTTGCTTGATTTCTACAGCAACTTAGCTGGTAACGGTGTGCAACTTGGTATTACTTACCTGGGTTTCTACTGGGGTTCAGTTGATACGTTTAACGATTTTGAATTTTATTCTGGTGGTTCTTTAGTTACTACTATCACTGGTCCTGACCTACTGAATCAATTAAACGGTGATTCTGGTGACCAGAACGATCCAGCGTCAAATACCTATGTAGAGATTGAGTTTTCTATTGCAGAACAATTCGATACTCTGGTTATCAATACATCTGGTGTAGCTGGTGAGTTTGACAACATTGTAATCGGTCTTAGCTCTCGTGAATTGCCAGTTCCGGCTCCAACTGGACTTGCACTGTTCGCTTTTGGCTTAGTTGCTCTTGGCCTGAGATCTCGTTTAAAGAAATAAACGAAAAAGAAAGTTACCACTTGAAAAGTCGGCCATAGTGCCGACTTTTTTTACACTTTTAACTTCCCGAAAATAGTTTATTTTTTAACCGAATGAAATTTTAAGCTTTTTTTTATTGGTCTGGAAAATGCATTGCTTCTGTTGTTGGTGACTCAAACAAGGAGCGACTCTATGAAACGTTTTCCCCTAGTCACTAAATCCCTTTTATTCAGTGCCGTACTGGTATTTAGTGCTTCTAATCAATCTTTCGCCGCATCTATCAGCTTTGGCGGTGCCAATGCCTCGGATGGTTCAGGTCTGACAAGTACTTTTATGGATCCCATTAATGGTGGGCTATCCGATTATTTTATTGAAACTTTCGATATCGCCACTGGCGATCCTCTTTTCCCTGGCTCCACAGACTACACAGTTGCAGGATTTGAAAACGAGTGCGCAGTGAATAGCCTTAATAACAGCCCGATAGGCGTTTCTGTTATGGCCAATAGCAATGAGATTGCCGTAAGAAAAGGCTCAGAGCCTGAAGTAGCGGCCGCTCCGGCAAATGACACAACTTGTTATGGCTATGCGACGAATAATGGTTCTGGGGTTGCTAGTATTACTTTTGACTATAGCAACCTGCTTAACTATTACAGTGCGCTTTATGGCTCTACAACCCAACTCGGCATAACTTATCTCGGATTTTACTGGGGTTCTGTAGATAATTTTAATGACTTTAATTTTTATTCCGGAGGCTCGCTGGTCTCGTCTATTACCGGTGCCGAACTGCTTACAGCCCTGGGGGGAAGTTCAGGGGATCAGTCAGACCCCGACTCAAATGCCTACGTAAATATAGCTTTTTCGATTGCTGAACAATTTGACACACTAGTCATAAACACCAGTGATATTGCCGGAGAGTTCGACAATATAGTTATTGGTCTTAGTACCCGGGAGATTCCTGTCAACGCACCTGGAGCAACACTTTTACTGTTGTTTGGAGTGGCTATGATAGCAAGTCGTCGGTTACGTAAAAAATAACCCGTTGTCGTCATTTCAGCAAGAAAGCCGGCTTTGTGTCGGCTTTTTGCTTTTTTCACGCTATAGTCTGGTAATATAAATCGACTAAACACTAACCAGATCGTATATGGATATTCACAACCAACTCTCGCTTATTTGCCAGTCAGGCACTGCCACACTAATTGACTCAGAGAAAGCCATCGAACTTTACGGCATCAATACTTTCGGTCAACCTCAGCGATTTGCCGGTGCCATAAAGGTGTTTGAAGAGTCGATAATCCCCCAGTTGCTTAAGTTGGCAAACACAGCCGGCTTTAAACTTCACCCTGTCAGCACTAACAATAACTGGGGATATGGCTCTATTCGGGTGGACAAGGATCCAGTCTACCTTCTGGATCTTTCCCCCCTTAACAGCATTACACCCACCAATAAAAAATTGGGTCTCATTACTATCGGCCCTGGTGTCACTCAGCAGCAGCTACATGATTATCTCGTTGCGGAGAACTGGCCACATATGGTACCGGTTACCGGCGCCGGGCCTTCATGTAGTCTGCTTAGTAATGCTCTGGAAAGAGGGTACGGTATCACGCCCTACACAGACCATTTTTATGCCTGCAACGCATTAAAAGCGTATCTTCCTCATCCCGAATTATGTGAGCAAAAACTCTCCTCTGCTGTATCAGCGTTGGACCAAAGCGGCAATGACTTTATTGATAAAACGTTTAAATGGGGTCTTGGTCCTTATGTTGACGGTTTGTTTACGCAAAGTAATCTTGGCGTGGTGACAGAAATGACTTTAAGACTGGCTAAGAAGCCGTCGTCTTTTTGTGCATTTTATATTCAGATTTTCGAAGGTGACAACTTTGCTAAGGCAGTATCTTTTATCCGCGAATTGCTTGAGTCACAAAGTGGCATGGTCGGTTCAATCAATTTAATGGACAAGAGACGCCTGGTATCGATGACCTGTGAAAATCCCAACCTCGATAACAATCCTATCGAGCCATTATCCGATGAACAGGTAAACCAACTCGCATCATCCAAACGACTTCCCGAATGGATGATTGTTGGGTCAATTTATGGCGAACAAGCAGTCGTCAATGCCGTTAAAAAATATATCAGGCAAAACGGTAAGAAAATTGGGCGGATTATTTTTTCAGACGCATTGTTACTTAAGTTCGCTCGCCAGTTTGTACGTCTGCCGTTAAATTTTGTGCCTGCTTTTAAAGACGTAAAAGGCCAGTTGACCTCCCTCAAAGAAGGGATTGATATCATGCTCGGCGAACCTAATCAGGTTGCCCTCCCCCTTCCCTACTGGCGCAATAAATCCACTAAAGGCGAAAAATCCCGTCCGCTGGATCCGGCCGCTGAAAACTGTGGATTACTGTGGTATGCGCCGCTGCTTCCTATGGACCCTGGTGCCTTAAAACAGTTTGTTTCATTTGTCCGCTCAACAATGCTCAACTATGGATTGGATCCGTTAATCACCTTTACCAATTTAAAGCATGATTGCATCGATTCGACGGTTCCTCTTGTGTTTAATAAACAGAGTGAGGAAGATGAAAAAAAAGCGCTCAATTGTCTGCACGAATTAATTACTGAGGGATGTAGACAAGGATTTGTTCCTTACCGGTTACCCATTCACGAACAACAGCAACTAGACAAAACATCACCATTCTGGCAAACCATAAAAATCATAAAAAATGCTGTGGATCCGAATAACATTTTATCGCCTGGCAAATATGATTCACAGTAATCAGCCTATAGGGGTATAGTCAGAGTGATATCAAACTGGTATCTTTGCCTGCAGTATGAGGTATTAAGCCATAAGGAATGGACGCAAATGAAACTGGCCGCAGCATTATTATGTGTGTTGTTTATTACAGCTTGCACGCCGAAATCAGCAGAAGAGCAAATTGCAGAGGCAAAACGTCTGGTATTAGAGGGCGAGAGAAATGCAGCTATTGTAGAGTTAAAAAATGCGGTAGTAACAGAGCCCAATAATGCAAATGCTCGTTTCCAACTGGGCAAACTCGAATATCAACAAGGGTTGTGGGAAGAAGCTGAAAAAGAGCTGAGACGTTCCCTTGAATTAGGTTATGACAAGCTTCAGGCCTACCCCCTTTTAATCAAATCTATATTTTATCAAAATGACTTTCTTCGTGTGCTCACCGAGTTAGAAAGTGCACCGGAGATCTCTGACCCGGAAATTACCAGCACCATTTCCTTATTCGAATACCTGGCCAAATTAAAAAGTGGTGAGCAAAATCCGGTTATTCCAGCCAAGCGCCTGCAAAGCGAAGAATTATTAATTGCCCAGGCCTATCAAACACTTGAATCAGGTAAGCCTCAGGTAGCTAAAAATATTACTGAGCAATTCATTAGTCCCGAAATAGAGCCTTTCGAAAAATACCTGTTAAAAGGGATGATTGAGTCTTTGATGGGCAATCATGTAGAAGCCATCATTGCTAATACTAAAGCACTGGAGGTTTTCCCCACCTACCACGTAGCGCGATTTATGCTCGCCGAACAACTTATTGAAGATAAGCAACTAAACCGTGCCAATGAAGAGATCGATAAGCTTCTCGCCCTAAACCCTAACAGCGGCCATGCAAATTACCTGAAGTCGCTGGTCAGGTTCTATCAGGACGAGTACGAACAAGCTTATAATCTGGCAAACCTGGCTTTGCAACACAAAGCAAAACCCGCGCTTGCAAGTTTTATTGCGGGTACCAGCGCTTACTATACTGGCCGACTTGAAAGTGCGCTAAGACTGTTGTCTACCGCAGCCACCACCCTGCCTCCGTCTCACCCCGTTCATCGCATGCTGGCACAGGTAAAGCTGGAGCTGGGCTATGTAAATGAAGTAGCGGGTAATTTAGATGACCTGAATATTGAACCGGGCCAGGGTGCTGAAATATATAGTCTTGCCGCACTGCAGAAATTACAACAAGGAGAAGACGCTGAATCTCAGAACTTACTTAAAAGAGCAAAAGCACTTGATCCCAATAATCCGGTCAGTCTGTTAAGAGAAGGGTATATTCTGCTCGATGAAGGTAAAGAAGGCGCTTCTGACTCACTCTCACGAGCGCTTGAAATTGCACCCGACCTTAGCGAGGCCTGGATCCTTCTGGCGCAGGCTAAATATGAGGAAGAAGGCCTGAGTGCCGCTTTAAAGGTTGCCGATCAATGGGCCGAACTCAATGAGCTCAATGGCGAACTATTGAGAGGTATCATTTATTTACGCCATGGCGATGAAAAAGCAGCGATTGAGCATTTC
>JAYZXK010000596.1:0-3804 GCA_036141415.1 Pseudomonadota bacterium | reverse complement strand
TAGTCCCCCGCATTGATCTAAAGTTCAAATTTTTTCATAAATTGTTGCAAAAATTTTTGCCGTGATTCTCGGCTAACCAGCCCCGCTATTCTCACTCATAATAAAAACGAATTATTACAAAGCATTAAAGCCGCAGACTAGTATTTGCAGAGACAAAAAAACCTGCAAAATGCAGGTTTTTCTGATGTGTAATGCGTGGTGATTATGCTTAAAACTTTGCCAGCGCCTGGTCAAAGTCGGCCACCAGATCATCGGTATCTTCTATTCCCACCGACATTCTGATCATGGTTTCGGTAATACCCATACGGGCGCGCTCTCGCTGACCGTTCTCAAAGAATATGGTTGAGGCCACTGGCAGTGCCAGTGTGCGGGTATCGCCAAGGTGGGTGGCCGATAAGACTAACTTAAGCTCATCCAGGAATTCGCAAGGATCGATACCAGGCACTAAGTCAAAGCTCAGGATCGCGCCGTACCCGCCTAATTGCTCACGTGCCACATAGTGCTGCGGATGATTTGAAAGGCCCGGGTAATACACTCGCTCAATCTTATCCTGACTTTCCAGATAGGTGGCCAGTTTCATGGCATTTTCGGTGCTACGCGCCATGCGGAGCGACAGGGTTTCAATGCCTACTGAGATAAGGTGTGCCGATTGTGCCGCCAGCGTTGCGCCAAGATCACGCAGCCCTTTTTTACGAATTTGGGTGATCCCCCACATACGCTCATCGGCAACCTGATAGGCCGGTTTAATATTGCTGAATGACGTCCAGTCAAAATTGCCCATATCCGTCACCGCGCCACCGAGCACGTGGCCATGACCGCCGTGGTATTTGGTAAGCGAGGTCAGCACCAGTGAAACTTTCATGGCTTTGGCATCAAACGCTGGTGGCGGTGTCATGGTGTTATCTACCATAAACAGCAGCTTTTGTTCTTCACACCATTTACCAATGGCCCGCAAGTCGGCTACCTGCGTAACCGGATTAGCGATGGTCTCGGTAAATACCGCGCGGGTGTTGTCTTGTTTCGCCGCAATCACATCCTGAATAGAGGTTACATCAACAAATGTGAGTTCAATGCCTAAATCCATCAGCGTGTCTAAGAAACTGCGGGTATTGCCAAACAAATACTGACTCACAATTAAGTGATCGCCGGCTTTAAACAGCGACAGCATAGTGCTGGTTATAGCGGCCATACCAGTGGCAAAGCAGGCTGTTGCAATACCGCCTTCCATATCTGCAATAATGGTTTGCAGCGCAGCCATTGAGCCTGATGAGGAGCGCCCGTAAACGTGGCCCATTTTTTTACCCTGGAAGACATCTACCAGATCTTGCGTTTTTTCAAATTCGAATAAGACAGCGTTGGTGGTACTGGTATGTACGGCACCATCGGCCGGATGATTTAGCTGTCTGTCGGCATGTACTTGACGAGTGGTCACTCCCGGTTTGGTCACGCGTTGGGCTCCGTAATTGTTTGCTGCGGGTATTTAGCGGTGACGGTGCGGTAAAAACTGTATACCGACTCCATCGACACCGTTACATCTTTGGATACTGTAAGGACGGGCCCGAAAACCAGCGTTTTCTGTTGATAATCAAGGCCGACACACTGAATGGGAATTCTAGCGGTTTGTGCAATGTAAAGAAAGCCGCTTTTCCACGGATACACGGCTTTTCGCGTTCCTTCCGGTGCCAGCGCCAGCAGTAACTGTTCTGAACGGCTAATTCGCCCGGCAACTTCCCCCACTACGCCATGGGCTTTACTTCTGTCCACGGCGATACCACCTAAGCGGCGCATCAGGCCGCCCAAGGGCCCTTCAAACAAGGTATGTTTGCCTAAAAACGCCACATCCAGACCGAGCGCCAGTTTAAACATCACACCAATAATAAAATCCCAGTTAGACGTATGCGGACCAACGGCCAGTACCATTTTAGGGTGATTAGCCAGGCTGCCTTGCACTGTCCAGCCCCGCTTATCCAGCCACCACCGGCAACATTTACCCCACATGCCAACCGGGTATTGTGGGACTGATTCTGGTAATGGCGCTTTGAAAGACTGCATATTCCGCCACCAATCGGTTATTCTGTTATCGGTAATTGTAACCGCTACGGAGTGCGCCACCAAAGCTATGTGTATTATTTTTGTTGCCGTTGAACAGCACAAAGACTATCCGCTGATTATTGCTGCTAATCGCGATGAGTTTTATCAGCGCCCTACCCAGCCAAGCCATTGGTGGGATGAGCCAGAGACAATACTGGCCGGCAAGGATCTACAGGCCGGTGGCAGTTGGATGGGAGTCCACCGAAATGGCGATATTGCTGCACTGACCAATATTCGCAATCCTGCCCGTGAGCAACCTCAGGCACGCAGCCGTGGTGAGCTGGTGGTTAACTATCTCTCTCGCACCACCAGCGAAGCGCAATTTGAACAGCAGCTTAGCAAAAGTCGCGAAGCCTATAACGGCTATAATTTGCTGTACGGCAATGTTACCCGCCTGCAGGTGTATAACAATCACACTAACCGTCCTACGCCACTGGCTACGGGCTTTCACGGCCTTTCCAACAGTGCGCTCAATACGCCCTGGCCAAAAGTAAGACGCGGAGTAACCAGGTTGCAGGAGTATATCAGTACGGCGACTATGCTTAATAAGGACGCCTTATTTAACCTGCTTCAGGATAATACCCCGGCTGCGCAACACGAACTCCCGGATACCGGCGTACCGCTTGAATGGGAGCAGCGTCTGTCATCTATCTTTATTGCCTCACCTGAGTACGGCACGCGCAGCTCTACCCTGCTAATGATTAATCAGCGCTGTGAAGTCACCTGGCTTGAGCTGGAATATGACCACGGCAAAAAGGTATCCCCACCCCGCGAGTTTCAGTGGAAAATTGTGCAGGAATAAGCGCTTTTCTATTCGAATTTGCAGCAGTTGATGGCATAATGCGCAGCCCGACTGGTTAACTCCCGTGCCAGCGGAAGATGATGAAGTGGTCTGACTGACAACAGTGTTGAGCAACAACACACGACCACCGTTGTTTGAGTTTGTGAAAGCCCAGGACTGTTCATAAACTTAGTAAACCGATTCCTGTACATTTAGAGGACATAACGTGTTTGAAGTGCTACCCCAACTTGCCCCGGATCCGATTCTTGGTTTGTCTGCTGCGTTTAAGCAAGATACTAACCCTAATAAAATTGACTTAGGTGTTGGCGTTTATAAAGACGAGCAAGGCAACACCCCTATTTTATCTGCGGTAGCCAAAGCGCAAACCATTTTACTTGAGCGCGAAAAGTCAAAAACCTATATCACTCCACAGGGTGTACAGGGTTTTATCGACGGCATGCTGGCCCTGATCCTGGGTGAAAAAAGCCCGGTATTAATGGCCGATCGCGTAGCTGCGGTACAAGCGCCTGGTGGTTGCGGTTCATTACGCATTCTTGCCGAGCTGCTGACTCGCGTAAATAAAGACACTAAAGTTTGGATCAGCGATCCGACCTGGGCTAACCATATCCCGTTAATGGGCAATGCCGGTTTAAGCCTGGAAACTTACCCCTACTTTGACAAAGCCACTGCTTCGATTCGCTTTGACGCGATGATGGACACTCTGCGCAAAGTTGAAAAAGGCGACGTGGTATTACTGCACGGTTGCTGCCACAACCCAACCGGTGCCGACCTCACCAAAGAGCAATGGCAACAAGTGGTAGAAGTAGCTAAAGAGCGTGAATTCCTGCCGTTCGTAGACCTGGCCTATCAGGGCTTTGGTGATGGCCTGGAAGAGGATGCCTACGGCGTTCGCCTGCTGTGTGAAAACCTGC
>JAYZXK010000595.1:0-9750 GCA_036141415.1 Pseudomonadota bacterium | reverse complement strand
AATACGGGTAGACAGGATTTCATTTTCCGGCGAGATATCCGATGCGCGAATAATGCCGGTTAGTCGAATGTATTCATCACCGTGGTTTAACGTCAGCCATTTCTCACCGCGTATTACCAGGTTCTGGTTGGCCAACACGTCAACGACGGTAACCGAAATACTGCCGTTCAGACTATTACTTTGATTCGCCTGGGCATCACCGGCAAATTCGCTGGAAGAATTCACGCCCAGTTGAATGGACTGATTGCCAATATTTAATGCGTTGCCACCTAAACCGGTAATGGGCTGCACATCAACGCCGGTTTCTTTAGAGGTAGTGGTGCCGGCAGATTTCGTGGCATTGGTATTTTCACTAAGAGTGACGGTAATAATGTCACCCACACGTCGGGCAGTTACATCTGAATACAGACTATTGGCCATGCGCGGGCGAAACAGACCGCCATCCTCAACAATTTGCTCGCGCGGCATATCAGGGATCACCGGTGCAAAGGATGGATCATTCGCCTCAACGCGATCGGGCGATGTACTGGCACAACCACTAAACAGTGCAACACAAGTAAATACCAGTAAAACACGCATCATGGGATCACCTTAGCTTAAAGCTGCTGAATAACCTGACCAAGCATCTGGTCAACCGATGAAATTACCTTGGAGTTCATTTCATACAAACGTTGGCTTTCAATCAGATTGACCAGCTCTTCGGTCACATTCACGTTAGACGTTTCTAAAGTCCCCTGCACAATTGTGCCCAATCCCTGCAAACCCGGCACACCTTGCAGGGGCGCGCCGGAAACAGCGGTTTCCACATACAGGTTCTGGCCCACTGGCTGTAAGCCGGTCGGGTTAACAAAGTCAGAAATATTGAGCTGACCAAGCACCTGAGGCTCAGCCTGACCACGCACCGATGCAGACACCTCACCATCCTGTGAAATAGTGATTTGCTGGGCATCTTCGGGAATAGCGATTTCAGGCTGCAACAGGAAGCCTGCGCCCGGAGTAACAATTTGCCCCTGATCGTTTAACGTAAACTGACCATTTCGGGTATAAGCAATGGTGCCGTCCGGCTGCAGAATTTCAAAAAAGCCCCGGCCCTGAATAGACATATCCAGGGCATTGTCGGTGGTTAAAAGGTTACCCTGAGTATGAGCTTTTTGGGTAGCCACCACTTTGGAGCCGGCACCCACCATCAACCCTGACGGTAGTTCGGTATCGGCAGAAGATCGTCCGCCTGGCTGGTTGATGTTTTGATAGAGCAAGTCTTCAAAGATCGCCCGATCTTTCTTAAACCCTACAGTCGAGGCGTTTGCCAGGTTGTTAGATACCACGGCCACGTCGGTTTGTGCGGCATCAAGTCCGGTTTTACTGATCCAAAGTGCTGGATGCATAATTGTCTCTCCTCTGCCTTATTCATTACTGGCGGCAAATTATTAAATAATGCGTAGTAGCATGTTGCCGCGCATATCTAGCGTGTCGGCTTTCTTCATCATCTTGACCTGTAGCTCATAATGACGCTGCAGGTGAATCATACTGACCATCTCTTCAATAGCGTTTACGTTTGAGCCCTCAAGCATGCCGGTCATTACCGTAACGGTTTCATCGGCCTGAGCGTCGGTGCCATCTTTCTGACGGAACAAACCATCGTTTCCCCGTTCCAGATTGCTGTATTCCGGATTAACCAGTTTAAGCCGGCCGACTTCCTCAATAACCGCCTCAGGTGCGCCCTGTGGACGAATAGAAATGGTGCCGTCGGCAGCAATATTCAGGTTGTCCAGCGGTACCGGTAAAAACAGCGGACCGGCATCCCCCATCACCACGTTGCCGTGAACGTCTTCGAGTACACCGTCCTGGCCTAACTGGAAATTGCCATCGCGGGTATAAGCTTCGTTGCCTTGCTGATCCTGCACAGCAAACCAGCCATCGCCCTGAATGGCCACGTCGAGATCCCGGTGGGTCTGAATTAGCGGGCCGGATTCATAGTTATTGGTGGGGCTTTCGGTCATGGCAAACACCCGGGTCGGCAAACCTTCGCCGTATACCGGCATCGACCTTGCCTGTTCCAGCTGCGCTTTAAAGCCGTTGGTTTGTGCGTTAGCCAGGTTATTCGCCCGTAAAGACGTACCCACCAGGTCCTGACTGGCGCCACTACTGGCGATATAGAGTAATTTGTCCATGACTGCCTTTTGACGCTTTAATGGTAATTGTTAATTACACTGCAAAGGCAGTGCCAAAACGGCGAATATACAAACTGAGAGAGGATAAAAGAAAGGCCGCATGCTGCGGCCCCTGAGGATAACTGAATAACCTATCGGATATTCAGGATTGTCTGGTTAAGCTGGTTGTTAACTTCCAGCGCGCGGGAGTTTGCCTGGAAATTCCGCTGCGCAATGATCATATCAATGAGCTCAGTGGTCAGGTTAACGTTTGCCTGCTCAAGAGCGGAAGAGTTAATTTCACCATAAGTACCCGTGGTGGCTTCACCTGCCAGTGCTTCTCCGGACTCTATGGACTCTTTCCACTGCGTATTACTCTGTTGAGTCAGCCCTTGTTCATTGGCAAACCGAACTAACGCGACCCGCACTACGGGTTCCGATGTACCGTTAGAGAACGTCGCTCTGACCAGACCATCTTCACCAATATCAACGCCGGTCAGACGACCCACTGGCAGACCATCCTGTTCCAGGGAGGTCACCTCAAAAGCTGAGGCATATTGAGTAGGCTCATTGATAGTTTGTCCACCCAAAGGATCCAGGTTGAAGTCGATGGAAATGGTTTGCGTCTGATCGGCCCCGCCGGTCAATGCGATTGCTGAGTTAGCGGTACCATCGTCACCCAGCGCCACGGTAGTAATGCCACCAGCCGGGATTTGTGAAGTGAAATCACCACTTTGGTTAAACGTTAATCGCGCGGGTAGCCAATCTTCCGTGGGGTTAGTATTTTGCGGATCGGGGCGTTGCGGCAGCGGTACACTGTTGTCGCCACCAGCAATATCTACCGGGGTATCATCCAGCGTAGTAAACATAAGCCAGCTGTTCAACTGATCAGGTCCAGTTGGTGCCGCCTGGTCGGTACCATCTTTCACAAAATAATAAGTCATAATATGACTTTCACCCAGTGAATCATAAACGGTTACTGAGGTTGCCGCGTTATAGGTCAGCGTATCGTCCGGATTAAATGATGCCGGGTCGAGATAATCGTCATTCGCTGGCAGGTTCATCCGCATGGTAACTTCCTGCGTTGCCTGCGGCGAGCCTGAGGAGTCCGGGATCCGCACCGGTTCGGTAGTACTTAACGCCACTGACGAACTGGTGCCGTCCGGGTTTACCGGAAAGCCCAGCAGGTTATCGCCGCTGCTGTTAACCACAAAGTTATTCTCGTCCAGCTTAAACTGGCCGGCCCGGGTAAAGGAAAAATCCCGCGAGGTAATCTCTGGCACTGTGGCAAAAAAGCCATTTCCGGTAATCGCCAGATCCAGTGCAGTATTGGTAAACTGCAAACTACCCTGGCTGAACTGCTGAGCAACTTCCTGCGTGAGCACGCCATCACCCACTTTAGTTTTACCGCTGGCTAACAGTGAGGCGGCGTATACATCACCAAACTCGGCCCGCGACTCTTTAAAACCGACCGTGTTCACATTGGCAATGTTGTTTGCGGTAGTGTCTAAATCTTTTTGTGCGGCAGAGACGCCACTTAATGCAATGTTAAAAGACATGTGCTTTTCTCCTACTAACTGCCGATCTGGATAACGTCATCAAGATTGATACTGACATCACCCTCTAAATTCAAAATAATACCCTGGTTGCTGCCAGCCAGGCTTACGCTGCTAACGTGACGGTGGATAGCGGTAGAGATTGCCACCCCTTCACCATTCACCTGGCCGTTTGCACTGACCAGGTATTCGCCGGGCGGCATTAAATTGCCGCTACGGTCAGTACCATCCCAGTTAAACTCGATATTACCTGCCCCCTGAGTCCCTGCATCAATGGTTCTTACCACTTCACCATTGGCATTGGTGATGGTAATTTCCATGTCCTGTACGGTTTGCTCGTTTACCACAAACCCACTTAGCCCGGCGCCTTCGCTGGCCATATAACCCACATTAGCTTCCACCAGCACATCCTGACCAATCAGACTGGAGGCCTGCAGCGCCTGGTTAGATGTCATTGATGTGGCAAAGCTTTCAAACTTTTCGTTGAGCTTGGCGATACCGTCGGCAGTGGTAAACTGGGTCATCTGCGACACCATTTGATCGTTGTCCACTGGTTTGGTGGGATCCTGGTTGGACAGCTGCTCCGTTAACAGGGCGAAAAAATCTTCCTGTGACAAGTTCTGCTCTGAGCCATCAGAGACCTTTACTTTCTCTTCCTGCCAGTAGAGGTCGGTGTTAAGACCCTGCGTGTTGGTTATTGTACTCACGTTAGTATCCTCTTAATGACCGTAATTACTGACCACGGCCAAGGGTTAATACCCGACGGAAAATGCGTTTGGTGGTATCAGCCACCTGTACATTGGTTTCATATGCTTTAGAGGCAGACATCATATCGGCCATCTCTTCAACGATGTTGACATTGGGTTTATAGATGTAGCCATTTTCATCAGCGAGGGGGTTATGCGGTGCATACTCAGTTTGTAAGGGACGATCGCTTTCTACCACACCCAACACTTTCACTTCTGAGCCCTTGCTATATTCATTGGTTGCGCGATTCAGTTCGGCGGCAAACACGGCATGACGGGCACGATAAGTGTCCTGTTCACTACTGCTTACCGAGTTAGCATTGGCAATGTTACTTGCGGTGGTATTCAGGCGTACGCTTTCAGCATGCATCCCTGACGCAGAAATTGACATAACATCAAACAGACTCATTGACCTTGCCCTCCACTAATGGCTTTTTTCATGCCTTTGATTTTGCCGCTTAGAAATTCTACGGTGGCCTGATAGCGCATACCGGTATCTAAGAATTCATTACGTTCACGCTGGACTTCGACAGTATTGCCGTCACCCGTATCAGGTTGAGAAGGAATACGAAACCCAATATCGGTACTCGACACCATGCCGCCACTTAAATGTTTTTCATGAGTGCGGGTCATGGATTGCCCGTGAGATTGTTGAGCTCGTGCCATAGCATTCTGAAAGTCGATACCGCGGGCTTTATACCCAGGGGTATTTGCATTTGCCAGATTACCGGAAATGACTTCCATTTTATCGTTGCGAATTTTCAACGCATTCTGGTGAAATCCGACTAACTTATCTAAATTAATGGCCATAGCATTACTCCTCTATCGCAGAGAAGAAAGCAAACTAAGTGCCAATAAGACAGAAAGGAAGGGGGCCGTCAAAAATTAAAGACTAACTATTTATTTTAATTAGTCTTTTTTGGTGTAGTACAAGCCAGGGTTACATTTAACCATGCGGTAACAATCGGCCGCTGCGGCCACAGATTCCGATGCACCAAGAAACAGGATGCCGCCTGGGTTTAACTGAGCGGCAATTTGTTGCAGTATTTTTTGTTTCAGTTCAGTAGAGAAGTAAATCAGTACATTGCGACAAAAAACAATATCGAACTTACCCAGCGAAGAATAGCTGTGGAGCAGGTTCAGGCTGCGAAAACTGACCATGCGACGCACTTCTGGCCTGACCTGCAACATACCGCTGGCATGCTGCTGAAAATACCTTTGCCGGCGCTCCGGCGATAGGCCGCGCGCCAGTGAGAGCTCATCGTAAGCGCCCTCCTCACATTTTCGCAGCATATTACTGGATAAGTCAGTGGCCAGAATTTCTGCAGACAACGAACCGGCACCAGGGTTATTACGTTGATATTCCAGTAACGACATGGCAATGGAATACGGCTCCTGACCGGAAGAGCATGCCGCACTCCAGATCCGAATACGCCGTTGCCGGGTGGCAAGAGTGGGTAGTATTTGCCGGATCAACAGTTCAAATGGATAGCTGTCACGAAACCAAAGGGTTTCATTGGTGGTCATGGCATCGATAACCTGCTGCAGTAATCCGCGGTCGCGACCGGAAATGGATTGCCTTAACAGCTCATCAATGTCGGGTAATTGCCGCTCGTGCAACAACCCGCCTAAACGACTTCGAACTAAATACTGCTTATTATCTCCCAGCACAATACCGCACTGCTGTTCCAGAAACTCCCGGAACTGGCGATACGCATCGGGCGACACATCCTTATTAATCAATCAGTTGATACTCCGTTGATTATTCTTCAGGACCCAGCCATTTCTGAACGGCGCTAGCCAGTTCATCAGGATGAAATTTAGCGATAAAATCGTCTGCGCCAACTTTTTTCACCATCGCCTGATTAAATACACCACTCAAAGAGGTATGCAACACCACATGCAATTTTTGCAGCTCCGGGGTATTTTTAATCTCGGCCGTGAGGGTGTAGCCATCCATTTCCGGCATTTCAATATCAGACACCAGCACCCCGACCTTGTCGGTAACATCACCGGTTTCCTCAGCAATTTCTTTTAATCGCTTGAGCGCTTCCAGGCCGTTTTTGGCCATTTCAATTTCTAGTCCCAGGGTCGTTAATGCTCGCTTCACCTGATTTCGCGCTACCGAGGAGTCATCAGCAATAAAGATAATTTTATCTTTATGAGCATCCGTGTTTAAGGTGGATGCTACTTCCTGGCTGACCTCAGTGTTAAGCGGTGAAATCTCATTCAGAATTTTTTCAACGTCAAGGATTTCGACCAGTTCACCTTCAACTTCGGTAACCGCAGTGAGGTAACTGGCACGGCCGGTTCCCTGCGGGGGCGGCATAATAGCATCCCAGTTGGTATTGATAATGCGCTCAACAGCGCCAACCAGAAATCCCTGAACCGAGCGGTTGTATTCCGCGATAACAATAAATGCAGATTTAAGATCTTCAATTCTACGACCGCCGGTGGCCATGCTTAAATCGATAACCGAAATAGTCTGTCCGCGGATATGGGCAACGCCTCGTACCAATGGATTAAGCTTTGGCATCGACGTGAGCGCCGGACACTGCAGTACTTCACGGACCTTAAATACGTTAATACCAAATCGCTGCCGACCATTTAAGCGAAACAGTAATAACTCCAGCCGGTTCTGGCCGACCAGTTGTGTACGCTGATTAACCGAATCTAAAATTCCAGACATACTTCACCTCGATATTTCAATGTGGGCATAGAGTTTGCGTGTTTCCTGTTTAACAGAGGTGGCGTCAATATACTGTCGCGGCTGTTCTGATTAGCAAAACTCGCTGATTTATTTTAATAATAGTCAAAATGAAAACATCTGAACATGAAAATATTGAAAACATTACTTTTGCCTGCGCGCCTGGCTTTCATATTGACTACAGGTATCACCTTAGCTCACTTTGGCGCAATTGCCCAACAAAACCCCGGCACGCCGCACGAGCGCCTGACAAAAGCCGTTAAAGCGTTCTTGGAAAACCGGCTGGCGCCCACCCAGGAAACCGATTTAGCGGATAATTTAAGCGTGGATGTGACACCCATAGATAGTCGCATTAACATACCGGAATGCACCGTGCCTTTTAGTTTTGATGTGGATCCGGCCACGTTACAGCAGTCATACCTGAACGTACGGGTTAGTTGTGACAGTAACAACTGGTATTTGTTTTCCAGTGCCAAAGTAACCCGCACCCGCACTATCGTTGTAACGGCCAGTATGATTAGCCCCGACACCGTGCTATCTGCCAGTCACCTGTCACTGGCAGAGGTTGACATCAAACATCTGCGGCATACGCCCTTCACTGCGCTTAAAGACGTGATTGGCGCCCGGTTGAAATACCGGGTCAGAGAAGGCCAGCCGGTGCAAACGAATATGCTATGCTTTATTTGTAAAGGTGATAGAATCACTATTAGCGCCAACGCAGGTGCGATGAGGGTAAAAACCTCCGGTATAGCCCGTCAGGACGGCGTGATTGGCGACACCATTGAGGTGGTGAACAGCAGTTCTAATAAGTCTGTCATAGCTGAAGTTGCCAGCACCCAGGAAGTGGTAGTGAATCTGTGATAGGATTGCATTAAATACCGCGGTTTTTATGCGAAAAATACGCAATTGAGCCTAAAGAAATTCTACCTGCAGCCGATATATTAATTGAGGTTTAAAAGGTAGTGGAAATTAATTATGGCAATTAACAATGTAAACAATGGCTTACCCAAAGCGCCTGTTGACAATAATAAGGTCAACAGCCAGCAACAGCCACAACAAAATAAAACGGCTGCGCAGCAAGCTGCCGCATCAACTGCTCAGGCTACCAATGTGCCGCGCCAGGATTCAGTGTCGTTGACACAGTCTGCTCAGCAGTTAAATCAGGTGCAGAAAAAAAGTGCCGAAGCGCCGGTCAATCAGGAAAAAGTCGATAAGCTGAAGAAAGCCATTCAAAGTGGTGAGTATAAAGTTGATCCACAATCACTGGCGAAGAAAATTGCGCGCCTGGAATCGGAGATTTTTGGACTTAAGTCCTGAAGCAATAAATCATGACGGCAACACTCACTGAGCAATTAACGCAACAAACCGATAACCTGGCTGCTTTGAAAGCGATGCTGGATAAAGAGTTGCATCTGATTAGCTCAAGAGATGCCGAAGCGCTGATGACGCTGCTTAAAGACAAAGAACAACTGCTCGGTACTATCCAAAACCTCGATGAAGCCATTAATCCGCAGTTGCAGGCGCTTCAGCAAGAAGCCCCCCTCCCTGAAGACATTCAGGCCCATATTGAACAGGCCAAAGCCTTGCTCAGCGAGTGCCAGTATTGTACAGAAGTTAACCAGCGCGCCGTGGAACAAGGTCAGTTACGACTGGTTCATTTGCGTAATCTGATGATGGATGTTCGGGCTAAAGAATCGCTGACCTACGATAAAGCCGGTAAAAAGAAAGGCGGCTTTTCAGGTAAAGGGGTCAGCGCTTAAATAGCCTCCTCGTGATTCACCAATCGTATTCAACTACTTCTACGTTTAATTATTGCAGGTTAGAAAAACGAATCTGTATAGTAATGTCTGTTTAACCAGCGTTGTCTAAACAGACAAACAGTAAAATTCAATAAACAACAAACAACCCTGGCGATAAGTTTCGCTCTACTTCTATAACGACTATCAATAAGAATCTTTAACCACAGTTGCCAGATTTTCAAAAGCAATATTCCAGGCATTTTTCTGCCAGTCAGCCGCTTTAAGCCAACTCTCACTACTTCGCCAGCCGGAGTGGACCAAGTGTACAACGCTGCCATTCTCTGTTGCATGGAAGCACACCGTTACATGAGTAAGAGGATCAGCCTTGTTTGCAAAGTGCTTAAACATGGCCGGACTTTTCCATTCAAAGCTGATAAATTGCTGACTGGCTATTGCGGTCACTTTACAGCCGATAGTCGAGTTATCCTGTTTATTAGAGAGATCCCAGAATAATTCGTATTTGCCACCAACAACCGGACTGACGTCTGCCTCGGGACACAACCAGTCAGTTATTAACCCGGGTAAGCAAAAGTAGTCAAACGTTCGCGAAACTGGGCATGGAAGCTCCAGCGATAGATGAATAACCCGATCCATTGTCTTATATCCCCAAACAAAAACGGCCGATTAAAGACAAGCCATTTCGATATGTGAGCAGTCTTTCATAAAGATAAATTTTATTAGTCATCGAATTCCAATGTTTCGGTCATTCGAATATCCCCGCTAACGCCTTTTACTTCAATAATCAGTTTGTCAGGGTTTGTCTCAACGGTCACTAATACATAACACGGATTT
>JAYZXK010000594.1:0-7326 GCA_036141415.1 Pseudomonadota bacterium | reverse complement strand
AACAATGCGACTGTGGCAATGGCTCATCACCACAAACTCGTCACCGCCGAGTCGGCCAACAATATCCTGAGCCCGCGACTGACTGTTAAGAATTTTGGCCAGAATGACTAAGGCCTGATCACCAACCCGGTGGCCGTAGGTGTCGTTGATCTGTTTAAAGTCATCTAAATCGATAAACAGCAGTAACAACACGCCACCCTCTTTACTATGGGTTGTCATCATTTTTTGCGCTGACTCTTCCCAGCCCCGGCGATTCAATACCGGGCAGAGCGGGTCGCTTGAAGCTGCAAGATATGCCTGCATCTTATCTGACTGCAGGCGCTTTACACGCTCCGATGCTGCGATAGCCAATAACAGGGCCTCAACGGTAACCGCTACAATTAACGCATATCGATGCAGGAACTCGTTCACATCAGGCAAAGAGACTCTGAATACCATGGCAGCCAGTAGCACCAGTAAAGCAATAAGCACCCAACCGGCACCATGTATTTTTCGGAATAATGCATAGGCGGTAGCCAGGGTGACAGCCACCATACCAAGCAGAGTAATCAGGCCCATTACCTGATTGGCAAGCGCGTGCAAGGGGGCAATGGGTAGCGCGGCTATAAATCCCAATACCAGCACAATCAGGCCGCTGTAAAAAATAAACTGGTATTCCCATCGCTTGAGAATAAGACGCAGATCGAGCAGCAATACAATAAAGCGTAAGGCGGTATAAACGGTTGCGCCGGCGAAGATCGCTTTAATCTGGTGACTGTGCAACCAATGCACAGACGGAAACACAATGCGCAGTATCCCTTCCTGTAGCACAAAGAAAAAGCCGGCACTCAGGATATACCCGCTGTAAGCGTAAAACCCGGCATTGCGCAGGCTTCGACCAAGTATGCCCACATAAATACACAGCGCAATACAAAAACCGCCAAAGGCGCTGATAACTAAAATGTGCAGGTTGTTATCGCGTTGAAAGGTGCCGAGATCGCGCAGCGACATACTGACCTTGCTGATATGGTCCGACTCGGCAGTCAGGGTAAACTGGTATACACCTCTTGGTACCAGGTAAGCCGCTCTGGCACTGGTCAAAGGTGTGATAATGACGTCCTGGGCTGTATAAACTGATGGCTTTTGCAGTGCGTCTAAAGGGAAGCTCAGTACCCGGGCTTCCGCCAACCGGCATTTAAACTGGATATCATTTAACCCAAGGCTGATATCCAGCGGTTGCTGTAAAGATTGTGTTTGCGGAGCAATAATCTGACAGTCGGCGTAGCCGGGCGATGAGAATAACATCATCAGCAGCACACTGATAAAAACTAATTTATAACACCCTATACCCTGCTTCACAGTTCAACAACCTGATACTAAAAAGTTCGACTATTCATCCATTTAATGCCATGGGCATTAAATCGTTGATTACTTTAAGCGCACTTTTGCCCGCTGTGAATGAAAAAAAGGTTATGCGGGTATTTATTTTAATTTATGCCAGGAAGCGCGCTTAGTCGCCTCCGACAATTTGTACCTGAGCGAGGTCTGTATCGCCTTTTATCACTTTGTAGATAGCATCCTGAATAAGGGTTCGCATTCCATCCTGCATGGCCTGGGCTTTCATCTCAGCAACCGATGCCTCTTTATACACCAGTGAACGTAGCGCTGGCGTCATGCCCAGCAACTCGTGTACGCCGGTCCGGCCCCGGTAGCCGGTATCGCCGCAGTCGTCACAGCCCTTAGCACGGTAAATTTCAAGATTGTCTGGCAGATTAAGTTCGTCGATATACTCCTCGCCGTACTGCCGTCTGATAAACGCCATATCAGTATCTGATACTGGGTGTTTTTCCTTACAGCTGCTGCATAAGGTTCTGATTAAGCGCTGTGCGAGTATGCCCACACAGGCGTCGGAAAAGTTAACCGGGTCAAGGCCTAAGTCGAGTAAACGGGTAATGGTTTCCGGTGCAGAGTTGGTGTGCAGGGTAGATAATACCAGGTGACCGGTTAATGAGGCTTCAATACCCGCGTGCGCGGTTTCTTTATCCCGCATCTCACCAATCAGGATAATATCCGGGTCGGCCCGCAAAAATGCCCTGAGTGCATTGGCAAAGGTAAAGCCAATTTTCGGGCTTACTTGCACCTGCTGTAAGCCGGGCTGGGTAATTTCCACCGGATCCTCGGCGGTCCAGATTTTCTTCTCTGGTGTATTCAGGTAACCGAGAATGGCGTGCAGGGTGGTGGTTTTACCAGAACCTGTAGGCCCCACCACCAGTAAAATACCGTGGGGCTTTTTGATCATTTCCTCAAGCCTGGCCATGTTGCCCGGCGCGACATTCATTTTACCCATGGGCATGGCACCGCCAGATGCCAGGATCCGCATCACCACGCCTTCGCCGGCAACGGTTGGAATAGTAGCAACCCGCACTTCCACTAACTGTCCGCTCATTCTGAATGCCAGTTTGCCATCCTGAGGCACGCGCTTTTCGGCGATGTTCAGGTTAGACATAATTTTAATCCGCGCAATCACCGCACTATGGTGTGAGGCTGGTACCTGATTGATATCACGACAGACCCCGTCGATCCGCATACGCACCCTGGTTGGACCGCTCTTTTCCGGGTCGATATGAATATCTGAGGCATTGAGTCGCTTAGCGTCGTGCAAAATCCGGCTTACCAGACGGACCACCGCCGGCGCATCATCAGAAAGTTCATCAACCCCTTCCTCAGACTCCTCGGCCGAAGTACCGATTTCATCAAGGATCTCACTCATTTCACCGGGCGCACCGCCGCCTGCTGAATCACCGAGGTATTGCAAAATATGGTTAGGCAGGCCCACTGCAATGTCGTAGCTGTCGATACCCAGTGCGCTTTCAATTTCCATCAGCAATGACGCATTATTCGGCTCAGCCATCAGCACAATGGGTTTGTCATGAGCATCGGCAATCACGGCCACAAAATTACGTTTCAGGTAAGACGTATTCAGGCGGCTTTCACTTTGATATACATGGTACTTTTCAGGATCAAAGCCGATGTATGGCACCTGGTAGTGAATCGATAAAGAGTTGCCGAGCTTGCCTTCGTTAATGCGGTATTCCGACATTAACCGTTGTACCATCTGACGGATATCGCTGCTGGTTTCCTGAAGGTCCGTGAGAGCTTTCTCACTGAGCAGGTTTTCATGCAGTAGCAGATCAAAGGGGTTTTGTGTGCCGCCGAGTTCGAAGCGAAATTTGGTGCCTAGAATTTCGTTGAGCTGCTGTGCAAGCTCCTTATCACGGTTGGTGAATGCCTCGTTATTTTTATTAATAATCTGGAAAACGCCCATGATTACGCCGGCATTTAAAATGGGAACACACAGAATATTACGGGTTCTGAAGTCGCTGCTTTTATCAAACCGGTCGGCAAAGCGCAAACGCGGATGAATGGCGGCA
Source organism: Pseudomonadota bacterium (assembly GCA_036141415.1). GTDB lineage: Bacteria > Pseudomonadota > Gammaproteobacteria > Enterobacterales > Alteromonadaceae > Alteromonas. Next base: position 3,916 of record JAYZXK010000594.1, on the reverse strand, counting down.
AGTTCTTCTTTATCATAGGGGTCAGAGATGATTAAAGGGCGTTGTGATAAGGCAACATAACCGGCAATCGACAACGGGCTGATGGGCACCTTGATTTCCATTGTCTCTTTACCGGTTTTAAACCGGGCAACTAAGTCCTGATGCTGACGACGACGCTGAAAGATACTCATACGTTGTGCGTCGAATAAACCGAGTACAAGGGGTTCTAGCTCTTTGTAGGCATCTAACAACGTCGGCTTTTTCTCAAGCACTGTGTTGATTTTATCGAACACCAACTGGTTTTCATTTATCTCTGACATATTCTACTACAAATTAGTAAGCTGTTACTCACAGGGCAGGAAACATATCCGGCTGTGACGAAGTATAGTATTAATATATATCACCTTATACCCTCTGACCTAATGCAGCAATACTGCAAAAGGTGCAGGTGGTAAAAGTCGGTGCATGTCGGGCTGTTTACTGCTCCTGCTCAGGAGATGATTCTAGTTGTTCTTTCAGCGTCACGTTAAAGTGAAAATCACCGATTTGCATTATGCGGTACTGCGGTTGCCGGTAATTGACCTCCAGTGCCTGAAGATGCTCGCGTAGAGTCATCGTTTTATTTTTGCCGGTGGGGCCCAAATCCTCTATATCTATCGGATACCAATTACTGTTTCTGCGTATATACAGGGTGGCATCTACCAGGTAGTTAGTTTCCAGCATTAGCAGGTAGTCGGTTTGATTATCGCCATCAGGGTCGACCGCCAGCAGGTAAAGATGTTCAGCCTGGCGCAACAGGTAGTTACTTTTAGTCAGGCTAGCATATATAACATCGGCGAGATCAGAAGGTATTTCGCAGTCTTTGAGACATTCAATACTATTTACCACCATTAGCTTGTCTTGTTCTGGTTCGATGACATCTTCCTGATAGGCGCGGGAAAGTTTTAGTGCAAGTGTCGGGTGACTGTCTCCATAGGTTTGCTTAAGTTGCTCAATGGCAAGGTAGCCAGGTAATGCAAGCTGATTGGCAAAATACGGTATGTCTATGTCGTGCAGAGCGGTTTGTCCGGATTTGATGCGGGCTAACTGGTTGTCAGCCGTTAATTTTCGTAAGTCTGCAAACGGGCTGTTTACCAATACCATTACCAGCATCAGTAGCCAGCCCATCGCGACATTAATGCGACCGAGACCGGCAATCCAGTCATCTCTATAGCGCACTATACAAGTTACATAGCCAAGGGAAAAAAGCGCCAGGAACATCCATACTATCATCCCCCAGTAACGACTTACTGACCAGCCATACTGCTCCACCCTTAGGGACAGGCCATAAAATACCAGTCCGCTGTAAATCGGTAACAAGAGTATGCCGATATAGATAAACCGGTGTATAAAAGGTGAGTAAGGGCGTTCATCTGCATCACCCTGATATACGCTGTTCAGCGCAAACAGCAGGCAGGCCTGCATCCACAGAATGAGATAACTGCCCGGGCCTTCTTCCCATAGCGGCGACAGCCCGGTGAACGGTAGGGCAAGCAGGAAAATCACCGAGACGAACACCAGCAGTACCAACAGGTATTTAAGTAGAGCCTGCTGCAACTGTTTAATGGTATCGACAATAACGCTGAGCCGGCGGATAAGAATTACGCCCAGTGCCAGAGCAAGATTCAGTGCCGGGTAATAAAACCACTTTTGTTCAAACAGTTGGTCAAAAAAGTCGATATTGATTACCGAGAACAGCCCGGCCCACAGCATCAGAACCCCCCAGGTGACCAGCGTAAACGCCAGTGCCAGACCCAGGGTAAGCAGGTTGCGCCACGAATAGTGAAACAATTGAGGATAAACGAAGGCCTCATCAGCTGTTTTCACTTGCACATACAATAGCGCTTTAAAGGTCAGCAAAGCCAGAGTAAATGTCATGGGGGCGAGCAGGGTGTCCAGGCGTGATGGAGAAGAAGGGAATGCCTGGCCTCCGGTGTAAAAGGCAAGCAGCGCACAAAGCGCGGCAAAAGGGGCGATGTAGGTAACCAGCCTGACCTTATTGCGGTCGTTAACCCCCAACAGATACATGCCAGGCCCGATAATAACCAGAGCATAAGCCGCAAATAGCCACTGCGGCGCCGTGGCCGGCCAGAACTCAAAGTCGATGGACTGATGTAATAGTAATAGAGTGAGCCCCTGTAGCAGGGCAATAAGTAGCATCAGCCGGGTAGGATAGCGCAGTTCTTCCATAAATATCGTCGCCTGATTGTTTTACCTACTAAACTACAGTAGTTTTATGAATTGGTGAAAATTAAATAGAGAGAAGAACTTATGCCCGGTACTGAGCGTTCATTAACGTTGCGCTTTTTGGCAGAGCCTGCGGATGTCAACTTCGGTGGTAAAGTGCACGGCGGTGCGGTAATGAAGTGGATCGACTTAAGTGCCTATGGGTGTGCCGCTGGCTGGAGCGGGAAATACTGTATTACGGCTTACGTGGGCGGTATGCATTTTGTTAAGCCAATTCTGGTAGGTAATATTGTAGAAGTGGAAGCCAAGGTGATTTATACCGGCAAAAGCTCAATGCATATTCGTATTCTGGTGCGAGCCGGCGATCCGAAAAGCAGCGAACGGGAACTCTGCACTCATTGTATTGCTGTGATGGTCGCCATGGATGAAAACGGTACGCCGTCATCAGTACCAGATTGGGTGCCACAAACAGAACAGGACAAGCGCCAGCGTGACTCGGCATTAAAACTGATGGCAATGCGCGATCAGATCCGCGAAGAGATGACGACCTACGTGGATAACTGAGCCGATTTATTAAGTTTGTATACAGTCATTACACCGATAAGGCCCCCCATCACAATTGCTGAAATAACAATTAAATCAAGAGTCTGTGCTGTAGATAATTGCTGTACAGCGTAAATAAGTGAGCCAAGACAAATGAAGGCTGAAAACTTAACCCGTTTCACGTTGTCCCCGCGCAGAAGAAGAGGGATAAGTGATACCCCTAGCGTATGAAAGAAGCCTGGTCCGGCAGTATAAAATATTGATAAGGCCGGTAACGCTGAGGTGTTTAAATGTTCAGGATGTTGTAACTGAGTGACTACAGCCAAAGAAATGCACACTACAATCGCTAGTATTATATACATACGGATAGCCATAACGTCTCCTTGTAGACCAAATTGATACGCCAGACAGATCCGGCGCAGGGAATATTTAGTTGTACATATTTGAGCGGGCATCATCATTCATTTGCCCGCCGGTCGAATAAACACCACTTTCCAGCGCGCCTGAATCAATGACTTCCTCCACAATCATTTGACCTACCACGCCAAGCAAAATCCAACCAAGTAATCTTAAACCACCTTCCACTGCGTCTAAGTCTGTTTCATTGAGTATTTGCCTAATAAACTTCCTTAAAAAATAAAATAGGTAACTTGCGTTTATGTCGCCAGAGAGTGTGTTCAAATTAACTCTAATAGCTTGTTAGCGACGATTTAACTGACCTAAAGCGCTGAAACACAGATTTCTAAGCGTATGAAAGCGCTTCACTGCCACATATCCCGCTTATTTTTTAAATATCGGTAGTTTAATACTTGCACGTTTGGAGCAAATCTGTATAATTCGCGCCCACTTGCCCCGTACATATGTACCCAGGGCATGGTTTCGGCCGCAGCCACACTGCTTTTAGGGTGGTCGCCAAAGCGACGTCTTATGATGTAGCGGGAGTGTTAGAAACAAAGAACAAGATTCCAATTGGGAATCACTGGTTTATACGCACATCTTTTCGTCCCAAGAATAAAAGGGAGTGAGAAGATGATTTTTTTGTTCTTTCGATTGGAGCTTAATCGATGCCAAATCAAAGAATTCGTATTCGTTTAAAAGCGTTTGATCACAAGTTGATCGATCAGTCTACGGCTGAAATCGTTGAAACGGCGAAACGTACTGGTGCTCA
>JAYZXK010000593.1:0-10262 GCA_036141415.1 Pseudomonadota bacterium | reverse complement strand
AGTCATCAAAGTCGAAAGCGGCAATGTGCTCAGGCGAAAGCTCATTGACTTTTTCCTGGATCACCGCCAGCACGCCACGGATTATTTTACTGTCTGACCAGGCCAGCATTGCTACCCGGTGATTACTATCTACCGTGAGCTGCAACCACACCCGGCTCTGACACCCCTGCACTTCGCTGTGCTCATCACGAGCCTCATCGCTCAGCGGGTGCAGCGCCTTGCCAGCCAGCATCAGTTGCCGTAACAGATTATCCCATCCCTTCGCCTGTGCCAGTTGCGTCGCGAGTTTAGAGCTATTCGTCGTCATCGGTTAGTTGTAACAGAAGTTCGTCTGCTGATGTAACAATGCCCTCGCGCAAATTGCCTGAGGGAAATAACACCAGACCAATCTGGTTCTTTTTCAGACCCGGTAACCAGGTCCCGGTAAACTCATCCAGAGCAATAGCCTGAGGCTTACTGTCGGGTAGATCCTTACGTTGCCAGAAGGCTACGCTGGCCTCATCGGGCCATACCGGCAGACAGGTCTGGGTATCACTGTCGACCATTACCCAGCCATCGGCGCCCATCAGCCCCCAAATCGTTTGGGTTTCCAGTACCCGTTCAACCAATAACTCTCCCCGCTCACGGGCCGGAAGCTGACTTTCCTGTTCTGTTTGTGCCGTCATAATGTGACTCAGTTAATTATTTTCACCGATTATACCAATTCGCATAGAAGTTTGCTTTCTCAGCAATACTGTCAGGTTTTCTGGCTAGGCTTGGTTGCACAGGTTTGGTGGTTCCAAATCAAGCAAGCGTAACAACGCCAGAAAGCCTTATAGCTTGCCCTTAGGGAATTGCCCGAAGGGAGTGGCCAAATCGACTAATACTGTGTTGCGTCCTTTGGATATAGAATAGCTATGTCGCAGAGAATGCGTCGTGATCTGAGTCGTTTTCGACTAGCCCTCAGGGATCACTCTGAGAGGGTAAACTTCTATGCGAGTTGGTATTATACCTGTTTCTGACAATTTGTAAGCCCGGGCGTAACCGGCGGTTAAGCTCAGCCCGGCTTTCTGGTACTATGCCCGGCATCGAAGATTTATCTACCCGTGGATTCAATGAAAGTCATCTCTTTTAATATTAATGGCATCCGTGCCCGCATTCATCAGTTAACCGCCCTTATCGAAAAGCACCAGCCGGATGTGGTGGGATTACAGGAAATCAAAGTCGATAATCCCCAGTTTCCGGTGGCCGATGTGGAAGCACTGGGTTACAACGTGTATTTTCATGGTCAGAAAGGCCACTACGGCGTGGCGTTTATGACTAAGCAAACACCCAGCAAGGTGCAATACGGCTTTCCCACCGACGATGAAGATGCCCAGCGTCGCATGATCATGGTCACGGTTGAAAACGATAAGGGCGAACCGGTTACCCTGCTGAACGGCTATTTCCCGCAAGGTGAAAACCGCAGTCACGAAACCAAATTCCCGGCCAAAGAAAAGTTCTATGCCGATCTGATGCACTATGTCACTTCCGAGCATACCCCAGAAGATAATCTGGTGATCATGGGCGATATGAATATTTCCCACACCGACAGTGATATTGGCATTGGCGAAGACAACCGCAAACGCTGGTTACGCACTGGTAAGTGCAGCTTTTTGCCGGAAGAACGTGAATGGCTCAATACGTTACTCGATTGGGGCCTGTACGACAGTTTCCGCAGTCAGCACCCGGACTGCACCGATCAGTTCAGCTGGTTTGATTACCGCTCCAAAGGCTTTAACGATAACCGCGGCCTCAGAATCGATCTGATCCTGGCCACTCAGAGTATGCATAGTACGTTGCAGGAAACCGGTATCGACTACGAACTTCGTGGTATCGAAAAGCCTTCTGATCATGCCCCCATCTGGGCCACCTACAAAGGATAAACCATGACCACATTACAACTGGTCGGGCTGTGTTTATTTGTGGTGTTGCTGGGCTTCATTGTCCGCAACATTCACTGGCCCGAGTTTGTTGCCTCGAAACAAAAGCAGCATATGCTGTTTGGCTGCGCAGCCGCTGTATTCTTTTTATGGATTTTTCGCGCCAGTGTGCCCGGTGACCCAAGCCCCAGTGTGCATTTCATGTGGTTGGTAGCACTCGCGCTAATTCTCGGTTTCCGATACGCCATGATAGCTGCCACCATCGCCCTGCTTGGCGCAACGGCTATTGGTAAGGAAAGCTGGGCGATGATTGGGATAAATGGCATGTTAGGTATTGCTGCCCCGGTGGCCTTCAGCTACATGTTGTTTATGCTGGCTTTTCATAAACTCCCCAGAAACCTGTTTATTTACGTATTTCTGTGCGCTTTTATTCCCGGCGCGCTGGCCATTGCACTCAAAATTGCCCTGATGAGCGGCTATTACGTACTGGACGGGGTTTATAGCTGGTCTACGGTGAAAGACTCCTATCTTATCCTCATTCCGTTATTGCTGTTTCCGGAAGGCATGTTAAACGGCATGACCATGACCATTTTGATCATTTACTTTCCGGGTCTCGCTTACACTTTCCACGATAAATTCTATATTGATGGTAAGTAGAGCTTAGTTTCGTGTTGCCTGAGCTGCAACGCTAAACTTAAGCGTTACACATAAACCACCAGCCGGCTCTAAAGCAAAATGTATCTCGCCTTCGTTAAGACGCATGGCTTCGGCCGTTATGGCAAGCCCCAGGCCTAAGCCGCCGGTATCTGAATTGCGTGCACTGTCAGTACGATAAAAAGCTTTGGTCAGTCGCTCAAGCTCTTCGGGTGCAACACCAGGCCCGTCGTCGCAGATAATCACCTTAAACCACTCAGCATCGCACTCACAGCGCAACGATACCGATGAACTGGCATATTTAAAGGCATTGCGCACCACATTTTCGATAGCTGTGACAAACGGTTCCTCGTAGATATTTAAGGTGGCGCTGCATAACGAATGTTGCCAGGCGATATTCATCCCTTTGGCTTCAAAGGCGGCGTCTTCACACAAGTCATCGAGTAGTGCTTCTGTAGTGAGTAGCTGACGACCCTGCTGAATAGCATGGGCTTCCATGGTGGTCAGGTCACTCAGACGCTGGATATGCAAATTCAGTAGCTCACTTTCTCTCTCAGCCCGCTCCAGCAGTGGTAAAATAGTGGCGTCATCAGACTTTTTGCGAACCAGCGCCAGGGTCATTTGCAGCCGGGTTAACGGCGTGCGCAGTTCATGAGATATATCGGCACTCTGGCGTTTTTGATTCTGGATAAGCGCGGCAATTCGCGCTGTCATATCATTAAACTGCTCAAACAGGCGGGCAAACTGCGCGTTGGATGCAAAACGTTTATCTTCACTGGCCGGATTATCCACCTCGACTTTATGCGAAAGCTGGCCTCCCCCCACCGCGTTAAATGCAGTACCAAGACGGTTGAGAGGCTGGGCAATTGAGCGCACCAGTAAATAGCTCATCACACTGGTGACAACTAAGAAAATGCCAACAATGCTCCACCATGGCATAGCGCGGAAAATTTCCATTGGCTGAGGACGTTCCGGGCGCCACAGAATAAGTTTTAAATCGGGCCGTGATGGCAGCACCCCGGGGCCTAACAGCCGGGTCCACTCAAGGTTAATATCGCGCAGATGTTCACTTTGCAGAAAGTACCAGAAACGAGGATTATCAAATCGCTCCCTGAGCGATTTTCGAATTGGGGCACTGCTTACGACAATATTAAGGTCATTATCAATCACAAACCATTCGAAAGGCATGCGTCGGTCGGATTTATCCATCAGACGGCCCAGTCGGCGCAAATCCCCGTCACTTTCGGCAATAATGCCGTCAATCCGCCGACTCATGATATTGATTAAGTCGCGGTCTTTGCCATGCAAGTGATTGTCATCGGAAAACTGATGGATAAGCATTGCCGGCACAGCAATAGACAGCACTGACACCAGCAGAGTTAGCCAAAACCAACCCAAAACTTTTACATTAAAACTACGAATGGGGCTTATCATCCGCTGAAAATCCCATACCCTCTGCCGCGCTGACTTTTTATTTCACATGCAGAATTAGCTGCACTGAGCTTTTTACGTAAATTACTGATATGGGTATCGATACTGCGATCAAATGCCTGTAACCGGCGTCCCAGACATTGCTCCGATAAGTCATCTTTACTGATCAGGTCGCCCGGCGTATTCACAAGATGTTTAAGCAGTGCAAATTCACTCCCGGTTAGCTCCAGCAACTGGTCATTACAAAGCACTTCCATGCGCTGCAAATCTAATTGTAAATCTCCCAGTTGCAGACTCTTTTGACGGGCGCCGGATACATTGGCATCGGCCGCTTGCCGACGGTCTTGTGTACGCCGCATTATGGCCCTGATGCGGGCCAGTAATTCGCGATCATTAAACGGCTTGGCAAGGTAATCATCGGCGCCAAGTTCAAGGCCAAGTACCTTATCCAGATCGTCGCCGCGGGCAGTTAACATCAGCACCGGGATTTCGCTGTTCTGCCGCAGCATTTTCAGCACATCCAGACCATTTAATTTGGGTAACATGACGTCCAGCAAAATTAATTCAATATTGTCTTGATGCAAGGCCGCGTTAAGCCCCGACTCGCCGTCTGCACAATGCAGAACTTCATAACCTGACATACCCAGAAATTCTGTCAGTAATTCTGCCAGGCCAGCATCATCTTCAACTAATAGTATCGTCATCTGTTTACACCTTTATTCCGAGTTTAATAATGCCTGACTTTTCATATGTTCACAGCACTTTTGCATATCTTAACGTTAGATGACTTTTAAATAGCTACTATTAAAACCGTCCTCATACGGGGAAGCCAAAAAACCAGGAGAACCTGATGAAACGATTAGTAAAAAAACTTAGCATTATTACCTGTGCCGCGATGATTGTTGGCACTGGCATCAGCGGCATGGCTATCGCCGCTAACAGCAACCAGCCGCCGGCAGAACGCGAAATGCCGCTACTACCGCCGATGATGGAAAGAATGGCCGACAAGCTGGAACTTACTGATGCGCAGCAGGCTAAGCTGAAAAGCTTACAAGAGCGTCAACAGGCACTGCGAGATGAGTTTTGGCAAGTGTTTACCGAAGAGCAGAAAACCACCATGCTGCAGGCTATGATGAAACACCGCAAAGACCGAGGTGGCGACAAACACTTCCGCAAGGGGCATCGTAAAGGCGAGCGTGGTGAACGCAGAGAACGCCCGGATGATACAAATCCCGCCGGTTAAACGAAATTCCTACTCCTCTGGCCGCGTGAATCGCGGCCTTTTTACGCTGATAGCTAATCCTCTACCACGTAACGCAACACTACGGCGCTATTATCCATTTCAACTTCACTTGCCAGTTCGCCACCGCAGTGTTCTATCATCCCTCGCGAGGCAAGGTTATCTTTATAACAATGAATATGCACATCACTAATTCCCTGCTGGCGGGCAACGTTGATAGATTGTTGCAGCAGATAACTCCCCAGCGACTGGCCGCGGGCTGATGGGCGAACACCCAGGCCGATATGGCCCCCTGCATATCGCAAGTTATCGTTAAGGGTATGACGAATATTAACCACAGCCAGCAATTCATCCCCGCTCACCAGCCACAACGTGGTACTCGGCACGTAGCCGTCGGGTAAGTTAACACCGGCAGCGAAATTCGCAATTCTTTGCAGCATGGCGGCAAAATCGCGATGGTCAAAATCCATTGGGAAAGGATAGCGCTCCTCCTCACCCAACTCTTCGATATAACGATGATAAGAGGCTTGCCAGGCCATACCTGGCGTTACCAGAGACAGTTTATCGGGGTTGATTATCATTGTGCTTTTCCGGCAAATCATTACACAGTGCGCAGTACTGGTTACGATGAAAATTCCACGCCCGCGTGACAGCAAAAATACCCAAACTAATCAGGGTCCAGAACAGCGCAAAGCTCAGTGAATCTTTCAGGGTATAACCCTTAACGTATTGCGACAGGGTAAAAATGCCTGTGAGCACAGGAAACGCAATCGCATACTGGCGTAACCATTTTTTAACCGGCATTGAAGATCCTTTTGGTTTAGGCGGTCTTTTAGACGTTGCTGGCTAGCTTTGGCGCTGCCTGAATACCAGCCACTTATCCAGTTCATTGCCAAACGCCTGTTTTTCACTGGATCCCAGTGCCGGCGGCCCACCGGTTTGCACACCGCTGCTGCGCAGGGTATCCATAAAGTCGCGGATATTAAGCCGTGATTTTATATTTTCGCGGGTAAACAGTTCTCCTCGCGGGCTTAGTGCCTGAGCGCCTTTGGCGATCACTTCATCGGCCAGCGGAATATCACTGGTGATCACCAGATCATTTTCATTGCAGCGCTGGACAATTTCATTGTCGGCCACATCAAAGCCCTTAGGCACCTGAATACTGTTGATAAACTTTGATGGCGGCGTGCGAATATACTGATTAGCAATCAGTGTTACTTCGGTTTTGGTGCGATTAGCCGCCCGAAAAATAATTTCTTTAATGACTACCGGGCAGGCATCGGCATCAACCCAAATTTTTAGCATAAATGATTTAACAGATAAATTAGCATGCCAGCAATCATCCTACGCAGCGCAACGAATAGCAACCTTAATGCCCTGCGTGGTTTATTCACTTTCGTCGCAACACTTTCTCTCTACCGCGCAACATGAATCGTTTAGCCAGGTATTACTTGACAAACACGCGTTCCTTTTATAGAACGTTCGATATATAGAACAACTTTACTGCTAATGCAAAGTATGGATAAAGCATCACTCATTACCCTTGGCCAGCACCTTCAGCAACTTCGTCTTGAACGGGGGCTGTCGCTATCTCAGCTGGCTGGGGATGCAGGCATTGCCAAGTCAAATCTGTCGCGGCTGGAACAAGGAAATGGTAACCCGACCCTCGACACCATCTGGCGATTGGCAGTGCAGTTAAAGATGCCTTTTGGCGCACTGGTGGCGCCGGTTAACAGTAGCTTCGGTGAAACTGGTATGGAGGTCCGGCTCATTGATCAGGGTCAGGACAACCCGAAAGTAGATGCTTACTGGATGTCGGTAGCCCCGCATACAACACGCCAGGCAGAGCCCCACACCGCAGGCACCACCGAGTCCATCACGTTAATAAGCGGCAAACTGGAAGTGGGTACCACACAAAACCTCAGGCAACTCAGTGCCGGGCAAACCTTTACTTTTGTTGCCGACCAACCCCACCTGTACGCCACCGCTGAGCACGGCGCCACGTTTTTAATTACTATCATTTATCATCAGGCCACCCAACATGAATAATCCCACCAGCGCTACTACTTTGTCGCCGTGGCTGCAAGGCATGCGCGATGCCATGCCATTACTGGGCGGTTATATTCCGGTGGCAATCTCTTTTGGTCTCATTGCCACGCAGGCTAATTTCAGCGTATGGGAAGCCACTGCGATTTCGGCGCTAATCTACGCCGGCGCTTCGCAGTTTCTGATGGTCGCAATGCTGGCCAGTGGCGCATCAACGTGGCTGGTAGTGGTAATGACATTATTAATTAATGCCCGTCACGTGGTGTATGCCCCCAATTTAACCCCGCTGCTGCCGCCCGGACGACGCTGGATAGTGTTGATGCACGGACTCACCGATCAGGTGTTTGCCCTGGCTCATAATCGTTTACCTCAGATCCCCATGGCTACCCGCCAGGGCTGGTATAGCGGCGCGGCCCTGCTGGCCTGGGCAAGCTGGGTGCTGGGCACTACGTTAGGCGCAGTAGCCGGTGCCAGCCTGACTCAACAGTGGCCACTGCTTGGCGAGGTTATGCCCTTTGCCTTGCCGGCGCTCTTTCTGGTACTTATTGCGCCGCGCTTTACCTCGCCCCTGTGGTTTATTGTGCTGGGGATCACCATAGGCACCGCCTTATTACTGGCCGTGCTGCAATTTACCAATGCCGCCATTCCGGTAGCAGCCGCCGCCGGCGCACTTGCTTATTACGCTTTGATGGCACTTAACCAAAAAGCCGGAGCTCAGCATGGACACTAATCGTTGGCTGGTGATATTACTGTGTGCTGTCGGCACTTTTTTAATTCGGGCCCTGCCGCTGGTGTGGACCCGCAGACATCTGGCCCGCCAGGCAAAAGGCACGACCAATACCCTGCCAACCTGGCTGGGACTGCTCGGGCCGTTGATGATTGCCGCCATGTTTGGCGTTTCACTGGTGCCGGTTCGTCAGGATTGGGTAGGCATTACCGCCACGCTGGCCGGTTGTGCCACCACACTGATCAGCTGGTATCGCAGCCGCACGCTCGGCAAGCCGGTGTTCATGGGGGTAGTAGTGTTTGGCTTAGTTACCTTTGGCTTAACCCACCTGCACTAACAGCCCGGCCGCCAGAGTTAGCGGCCAGATCCGGTTAGCTGAAATGCCGCCCAGTAGTAAGGATGCGCCTGATAGTTATTTTTTACGCTCAATTGGGCATTGCGCAACGACTGCTGTTTATCCTGGCTTTGCAGGTTGTTATACAGGTTCACCATCAGGCGCGCCGTTGCCTCATCATCCACCATCCATAAACTGGCTACAATGTTGGCCGCGCCGGCGAACAAAAAACCCCGGGTTAAACCAATCACGTCGTCGCCGGACTGCACATCACCCAAACCGGTCTGACAGGCGCTTAGGGTCACCAATTCACTGTTAAGCTCCAAATCATAAAGCTCGCCTACCGTCAGCGAGCCGTCGTTAGACTCATCACCCACCAACAATAGCCGCGACGACAGTGGCTCCTCGGGATTAAACTCGCCGTGGGAAGCAATATGTAACACCGGTACCCGGGAAGCATAGCTTTTAAACAGACTCTCGGTTGCCTGCTCGCGCACCGCTATCACCGAATCCGCTACCACATTACTTAGCGCCCTTACCTCGTTTTGCGCGCCCGGTAGATCAAGCGCAGGGTCGCCAAGAGCCGGATTACCCAGTGCCAGCATGGCGGTCTGTCCCGAGTGCTGAGACGTTTTTAAATAAGCCATCACGCTGGCCGAAGGCAATACCCGCAAACTGTATTGCTCCAGCATAAAATCGGCGCCATCGAACAACGCCCCAAAGGGTAAATAATGTAAGGGACCATGGGGTACGATAACCAGTTTATCGGCCGTCAGACTGCTTTGCAGCGGTTCAATAAGTGTCTTATACACCGCTTCAGACGATTGCTGCCAGGCATTACTGCTGGTTTGCATGATGTCTTGTCTGAACCGGCTGATTTTATCTGCCAGTCCCCTGCCGTTCAGGTGTTTTACCGTTATCTGCTTCCGGTCGACGATAAATGCGTAAAGCGTCTCACTGTTACCAAAAAACTCTATTAACTGTTCATCATCATTCAGTTGTTGTTGTAAAGCTCGGGTATCTACATTTCCCACACTCACCAGAGAAGCCACTTCCGGCGCCTGCGCCTCTAGCGCCTCGCGCTGACGAAGGATCAGTCCGCGGGTACGCGCTGAGTTTGTAAGTGCCGCCACGGTTGTGCGCTGCATTTGCGATTCCAGCTCTGCCAGTTCAGCGATTCCTGCACGGGCCGTACTATCCCCGGCAAAGGATTGTTTTTGCGCCAGCACGTCCACCAGCGCCCGGGCTTTGGCCTTCTCGGCATACACAAAAGCATCGGCGATGCGGTTTTGTGCCAGCAGATACTTCACCAGTAACTCGTAAACCGCCTGTTTATCGCCCACAAAACCAATTTTATAAGCCTCTGAACGAATGGTAGAACGCTGACTTTCGATAATCTCTACCGCTTGCCTGAGCATTTCAATCGCCTCTTCGGGCGCTTGCTGTTGCCAGTTGATCACGGCCCGGTCTTTCAGCGTGGCCCAGTGGATCTCGCCGAGGCTGTTAATGATCGGATTGGCCAGCAAAGTATCAAAACCCTGACGGGCTTTATTGATATCACCGGTTTCAAAGTACGATTTGCTCAGCATATAAAGCTCTGGTGTGCGCAGGGCGCCTTCGCGCACATCAGCGTCGGTACTGACATTCTCCACCATCAGGATTAAAGGGGTTATCAGCGCAGCCAGCGGATCAGAAATATCCTGGCGCAGAATAGCCAGCGCACCGGCATAGTCTTTTTGCGCAAAGTAGATGCGTCCCAGAGCGGTTTGTTTAACGCGCAGGAAGTTTGAACGACCCGGAGAATAATAGTTTAGCCCGCTTAACTCTTCGATATACGGCTGTGCCTGTGCACCTTTGTTACGGTAAATCAGTGATAGTGCCTGGACCTCAAGTGGGGCAACCAGATAACTTAACAAGCGGCCTTCGTTG
>JAYZXK010000592.1:0-4425 GCA_036141415.1 Pseudomonadota bacterium | reverse complement strand
TAAGGTTCTATCGTCAAAATTCCCAGAGCGTGCATAAGGCCAGCTTCTGCACTGTTGAATGCCAGGAGACGATTTTGTGCATTTAACGTAATTTGGTTTTCAAAGGATTTGATCTGACCAGTATACAGAGTCACCAGCGTCGCCATGGTAAGTAATAACGCCACCGAAGTCAGAACCATTGCACCTTTTTCGGTTGATAGTGGAGTCGTTTTAGCTTGCATAGTTTCTGACCACCACAACCGTTTGATATATTTTTGAGAGCTTAGCGTTAGCGGACAGTTCTCCGCTTAGAAAAACCGTTACTGATGTACTGGAAATCCCCTGTTGAACTGTTTGATTGATGGAAAATCTCAGTGACGTAACCCTGACTACACTACTGTCGGTTAAATCTTCCCAACCATTACTGGTGCAATCGAGAGAGTTGCGCCGAATTTCTACCGTACCGTCCAGCAGTCGGTAGCCGAAATGCTCATTAGGTGAGGCCTGGTCGAGCATACCATTGTCGTTACTGTCATAGCTAAACAGCAGGCAGCTTTGTGCAGTTTCACCGGGATACTCGCTGACTGAAATAGAATCTCTGAAAGGTGATGAGTTGGCATCCGGATCAGAAACCATAGCCACGGTATTCCCTGAATAACCCGTTCGACGCAAGTCTGCGATGATAAGCGCATAAACATTGCCTAATTCTTCATTTAGCCTGGCACTGTTTAGCAAAGTGCCGTTAACACCAATACTATAACCTACTAACGACGACACAGCGGCCAAAGAGCCAACAGCCAGTGCCATGGCAACCATAATTTCTATTAACGAGTACCCACCCTGGTATCTAACGGTCATTTCGAAATAAACCTCCCTATTGTACTCATCGCTTGCCGAATTCCTTGCGGAAAGAGACCCCTGTGTCTTGTCTGATTAAACATTCTGCATACTGGTTTAGCTTATTTCTGCTGGCCTTAAGAATGGTTGTTCGATAATCGCTAACCAGACAGTGGTATCGGATCCAGAGCTGTATCTGCGTTCAGTTGACTGATAGCAAATCAATTTAGATGATTATTTAACAATGAATCAACCGGCTTAACAGTGACTTCCTATCTAATGAAAACAACAGGATTTACTTTAATAGAACTGATGATTGCCGTTGTGATAATGGGTATTCTGGCGGCGATTGCTGTGCCGGCGTATCAGGGGCAGGTGAGAGAAGCCAGACGGGGGGATGCTCAGACAGCACTGATGCAAATGCATATGAGCCAGGAAAACTACAGGCTGCAAAATATTACCTACGGTGCTGCGGCCGATATCGGAATTCCGGCATCGGATTTTTACACGTTCAGTGTGAGTAACGTGAGCGCAACCACGTTTACCCTTACCGCCACGGCAAAAGGAAGCCAGTCCAATGATACGGGTTGCACGACCCTTACGCTGGACGAGTCAATGAATCGCACGCCAGCAAGCTGCTGGTAAAAGTAATAAGGGGAGTTGCTCGCAAACATGATGTTGTTGCGAGCGTAAAATTGTCAACGGTTTTAGCTTACCTGCTTAACCCGCAATTCTTTGGGTACGGCAAACTCTATACTCTCTTCACGACCGCTTCGTTCACTGGCTTTAACTGCTCCCCAGTCAAGTAAGCGCTGGATAACCCGTTTAACCAGAATCTCAGGTGCTGACGCACCAGCGGTAACACCGATATGTTCCACGCCTTCGAGCCATTCGCGCTGAATGCAGTTTTCATCAGCGATCAGATGCGCCTGTGCGCCCATTTTGCCTGCCAACTCGCGCAGGCGATTGGAGTTAGAGCTGTTTTGCGCGCCCACTACCAGCAACACCTGGCAGTCCTGAGCAAGCTCCCGTACGGCATCCTGACGATTTTGCGTGGCGTAACAAATATCGTCCTTACGCGGTCCTTCGATGGCCGGAAAACGTTCTCGCAAGGCGTCAATGACTTCTGCAGTATCATCTACCGACAAGGTCGTCTGACTACAATAATAAAGCGCCTTAGGGTTTTTAACTTGCAGTGTTTGTACATCGTCACTGGACTCTACCAGGTAGATGCCGCCTTCCGGATTATCATACTGCCCCATGGTGCCTTCAACTTCCGGATGCCCGGCATGGCCAATCAAAATACATTCGGTGCCCCGGCGACTGGCACGGGTGACTTCCAGGTGAACCTTGGTGACCAACGGGCAGGTGGCATCGAATACTTTCAGGCCACGACGTTCGGCTTCCAGACGCACGGCCTGCGAGACGCCGTGAGCAGAAAAAATGACGATATTATCGTCTGGCACTTCATCCAGCTCATCCACAAAAATAGCGCCGCGCTCTTTCAGGCCATCTACCACAAACTTGTTATGCACCACTTCGTGGCGAACATAGATAGGTGGCTGAAAAATTTCCAGCGCCCGTTCAACAATGGTAATCGCGCGGTCTACACCGGCACAAAAACCACGGGGATTAGCTAAATGAATTTGCATGATACGCCCTTACTCAAGTCTAAGCGTTGATAACATCGATGATTTCAACATCAAAGATCACGGTTTGTCCAGCCAGCGGATGATTAAAATCCACGGTTACTGAGGTACCGGCGATGCTGCGAATGATCCCCGGCACTTCACTGCCATCGGGTTGGGCAAAGGCCATAATCATACCCTCTTCCAGAGTCATGTCGGCGGCAAAACGGCTTTTATCCATGTGGTGCACGTTGTCCGGGTTAGGCTGGCCAAAGGCGTCTTCCGGCGCCAGCTCAAAGGATTTCTTATCGCCTGCCGACAGCCCTAATAAACAGGCTTCAAAATTAGGCGTTAAGCTGCCATCGCCCATTACCAGCTTGGCTGGCTTTTTGTTTACCCGGGTACTGTCGGCGGCTGAACCGTCGGCCAGTTTAAGGTCAAAATGCATGATGACCTGGCTTTTATCGCCAATCACTTTAGATGTTTCGCTCACGGTCACTCTCTCTACGTTAAGGTTAGTTAGCGCTACTGGTTGATGTGTTATCTTCTTTACTGGTCAGCATGTCCCAGATAAGCAGGGCAGCGCCAACAAAAATAGCGCTGTCGGCCAGATTAAACGCCGGCCAGTGCCAGTCATTTACGTAGAAATCCAGAAAATCGATGACATAACCGTGCACGATCCGGTCGTACACGTTACCCAGTGCGCCGCCCAGAATAAAGCTAAAGGCCACCGGCAGCAGCTTCTGTTGTTTAGGCGTTTGCTTGAGCCACCACAGGATCACGCTACAAACGGCTACCGCAATGGCAGTGAAAAACCAGCGCTGCCAGCCGCCTGAGTCGTGCAGAAAGCTGAATGCAGCACCGTAATTATGCACATAAGTAAAGTTGAAAAACGGCGCCAGCTGGACTGACTCATACAATGCCATGCTGTCCATCACGGCGTACTTACTCCATAGATCCAGCACTACCGTGATCACGCTTATCCATAAAAATCGCAGGCCGCTTTCGCTAATAAACTTAGGCATAGTGGCGCGTTTCCCCGTCACCATCCACGTTAGTTACGCAGCGGCCGCAAAGCTCAGGGTGCTCACTGTGAGAGCCTACATCCTCGCGTACATGCCAGCAACGCGCACATTTCTCACCGCTGCTTTTCGCAACGCTCACAAACAGCCCTTCCAGTTCGGTTGCATTTGCATCCGCTGGCTTATCGGCCAGTGCCGCCACCTGCACACCAGAGGTTAGCAATACGAAGCGCAGTTCATCGGCCAGCTGCTCCAGTTGGCCCTTAAGCGTATCATCGGCATACAGGGTTACAGAGGCTTCCAGTGAACCGCCCAGCAGCTGTGCTTTACGCGCCTGTTCCAGCGCCTGGTTTACTGCGTCTTTAACCACCATGACCTGTTTCCAGTAAGCGTCGTTAAAGGTGTCATCCTGAGCAAAGTCATTAAAGCCCTGGTACCAGGTTTCGGTGAACACAAATTTCGCTCTGTCGCCTGGCAGTTCCTGCCAGATTTCCTGCGCCGTAAAACTGGTGATTGGTGCCATCCAGCGTACCAGTGCCTCAACAATGTGATACAGCGCAGTCTGGCATGAACGACGTGCAACGCTGTCGGCTTTGGCGGTGTACTGACGATCCTTGATGATATCCAGATAAAAACTGCCCAGCTCAATAGAGCAGAAATGCGACAGTTTCTGCGAGACCAGCAGCATGTCGTATTTTTCATAATCGGCGATGATTTCGGCCTGCAACTGCTTTGCCCGTGACACTACCCAGCGGTCCAGTGCAACCATCTCGGCTTCCGGTACCGCATCAGTTTCAGGGTTAAAGCCATTGAGGTTCGCCAGTAAGAAGCGGGCAGTATTACGCAGACGACGATAGTTGTCGGCCGCACGCTTAAGGATTTCATCGGATACCGCAATTTCACCGCGGTAGTCTGTTGAAGCTACCCACAGGCGCAGAATATCGGCGCCCAGCTTGTTG
>JAYZXK010000591.1:0-13273 GCA_036141415.1 Pseudomonadota bacterium | reverse complement strand
CGTTGCCTTACCCGCTCAGAACCAGTGTAAAATTGCAGTCAGTCCGGATATTAGTGAAAAAGTCCATTAATCCTTTGACAGTAAAGGGTTGACGCTATATTATGCGCGCCCTATGCAGAAAGTGAAATTACCTTACCAGATCGATCCGGTCAAAAGCGCGTTAAAACGCTCCGATTATAAGGGCGTGTTGGCCGTTAAAGATATGGAACGATTAGTCGGTTCAGTTGTCAGTTATGACGAGTGGGTCGAAGTGGAAGTGCAGTTCAAAAAAGACGAGCAGGGTCTTACTGTTTTCCACGGCACACTGGATACTAAGGTGGCACTTATCTGTCAACGGTGTAATGAGGCATTCGATTGTCCACTTCACGTAGAGTTTTGTTACAGTCCAGTGCAGGGACAACAAGACGCAGAAGCATTACCCGAAGCCTATGATCCGGTAGAGGTCGGCGACCACGGAGAAGTCAATCTGCTTCAATTATTTGAAGACGAGCTGATTTTGTCGTTACCGATTGTGCCCTTTCATGCAGAGGAAGATTGTGCAATCACCAGTGACGATATGCAGTTTGGTGAGATTGAACCGGAACAGAAGCAACCAAACCCTTTCGCGGTTTTGAAAGAACTTAAGCGAGACCAGGAGTAAGTTATGGCAGTACAACAAAATCGTAAAACGCGTAGTAAGCGCGGCATGCGTCGTTCACACGATGCGTTGACAGGCGAGACTTTGTCTGTCGATGCAACGTCGGGTGAAACACACCGCCGTCACCACGTGACCGCTGATGGTTACTACAAAGGCAAAAAAGTCATCGGTAACTAAGTTACTGGTGCCGACATTTTGTCTAAACTAACCATTGCGTTAGATATCATGGGGGGCGATCATGGTCCCCCTGTTATTCTTTCCGCCGTCCAAAAAGCTATTCAGTCCATTACCGATGCACAATTTATTTTGTGTGGTGATGAGAACATTATACGTCCCGCTCTGGAATCCCTCACAGAAGATCAACGCCAACGTGCAGTAGTGCATCATTGTGAGCAAATCGTTGCCATGGGCGAACCACCGACTTCGGCATTACGTAATAAAAAACAATCTTCCATGTGGAAAGCGCTGCAACTGGTTGAATCCGGTGAAGCAGATGCCTGCGTAAGTGCGGGTAATACCGGTGCGCTGCTGACTATGGCGTTTTATTTACTTAAAACGTTACCTGGCATCGACCGCCCCGCGCTGGTTTCAGATATGCCCACCGCCAGTCATCATCGCGTTTTTCTGCTCGATTTGGGCGCGAATGTAAACTGCACCTCAGAAATCTTATTCCAATACGGTGTAATGGCATCGGTACTGGCCGAGCAAATCAGTGGCATTGAGTCACCACGGGTGGCGTTACTGAATGTGGGCGAGGAAGATATTAAGGGCAATGCCCAGGTGAAATACGCCGATCAGTTGTTCAAAAATGCAAAAGGTATTAACTATATTGGTTATGTAGAGGGTGACGATATTTTCACCGACTACGCCGATGTAGTAGTTACCGACGGATTTACCGGTAATATCGCATTGAAGTCCTGCGAAGGTCTGGCCAAACTTGTCATAAATGAAGTAAAACGGCAGTCCCAGGCAAACTTTTTCAGCCGTATGATGGCGCGAATCGCCTTACCCTTACTAAAAACAGTTTACAATCGTGTGAACCCCGACCAGTATAATGGTGCCAGTCTGTTAGGATTGCGCGGCATTGTCATCAAGAGTCACGGCAATGCCTCGGCAGAAGCGTTTTACTACGCCATATTGCAGGCCAAGCAAGAAGCTGAGATGAAAGTGCCTGAAAAAATAAAAAGTAAAATAGAAACCGTTTTATTGGAGCAACTTTGAGCAAATACTCTCGTATAATAGGTACGGGTAGCTATTATCCTAGCGACGTACGTACCAATGCCGATTTAGAGTTGATGGTGGACACCAGTGACGAATGGATCACGGACCGAACCGGCATTAAAGAACGCAGAATCATAGGTCCGGATGAGACCGCTGCAACCATGGGCGCAGAAGCCAGCAAGAAAGCCATTGAAGCGGCCGGTATTGATGTAACTTCTATCGACATGATTGTTTGTGCGACCACCTCAGGTCGTCATGCCTTACCCAGCACTGCCTGCGAAATTCAAAATATCCTCAACATCGATAATATCCCGGCTTTTGACGTAGCTGCGGCGTGTGCCGGTTATTGCTATGCGCTGAGCGTTGCCGACCAATACGTGAAAAGTGGTATGGCAAAACGGGTGTTAGTGGTCGGTAGCGATTGCCTTAGCCGGCATATTGATCCTGCCGATCGCACCATGGTTATCTTATTTGGTGATGCTGCTGGCGCTACCATTATTGAAGCCAGCGACGAGCCGGGCATTTTGTCTACGCATATTAATGCCGCCGGTTCTTACGGTGATCTGCTGAAGATTGGTAACCCGGATAAATCAAACCCGGAGTCCATTCACGAAAACTGGGGCTCAATGAAAGGCAATGAAGTCTTCAAGGTCGCAGTGACCAAGCTGTCTGAAATTGTTGAACAAACACTGTCTGCCAATAATATGCAGAAGAGTGATTTAGACTGGCTGGTACCACACCAGGCCAACTTCAGAATTATTAAAGCGACAGCCAAAAAGCTGGATATGTCGCTGGATCAGGTTGTGCTGACCCTGGAAAAATACGGTAATACGTCAGCGGCAACAGTGCCAACAGCGCTCGACGAAGCCATTCGTGATGGCCGAATCAAGCGTGGTCAACATTTATTGCTGGAAGCATTCGGCGGTGGTTTTGCCTGGGCTTCTGCTTTAGTTAGGTATTAACAAATGCCACGGTGAGCAGGTAAGCCCGGCTCACCTGAATTAGAACAATTATAAGGATGCTTTATGACTCGTATCGCCTGTGTGTTCCCTGGACAGGGCTCTCAAGCGGTTGGCATGCTCAAAGAGCTGGCCGACGTTCATCCGTCTATTCTCGACACCTTTGCGCAAGCCTCTGAAGCGCTGGGTTATGATTTGTGGGACGTGGTACAAAACGACCCCGACAGTAAATTAAACGAAACCCAGGTAACGCAGCCGGCATTACTTACGGCCAGCGTGGCTATTTATCGTTTGTTGGCAGAGCAGGGCATTGCACCGGAATATATGGCCGGTCATAGCCTGGGTGAATATTCTGCGCTGGTGTGTGCTGGTGCATTGGATTTCGCTGAAGCCGTTAAGTTGGTTGAAGCGCGTGGTGAGTTTATGCAACAGGCAGTACCAGCAGGTGCAGGCGCCATGTACGCCATCATTGGCCTGGATGACGACAGCATTGCTGAAATTTGTCATGACACCGCAGTGGCCACTGGCGACGTGGTATCACCGGTTAACTATAACTCGCCGGGTCAGGTTGTTATTGCTGGCGAAAAGAACGCTGCAGAGCAGGCCGCTAACGCCTGTAAAGAGGCCGGTGCCAAGCGTGCATTACCACTGGCAGTGAGTGTTCCTTCGCACTGTGAATTAATGCGTCCGGCCGCCGATCATCTTGACGATAAGCTGGAAACCATCGCGATTGCTGAGCCTGCAGTGAAAGTGGTTAATAATGTTGATGTGGCGGTTGAGTCAGATCCTGCAGGCATTCGCAGCGCACTGGTTCGTCAGTTATATTGCCCGGTGCAATGGACCAAAACTGTAGAGTTTCTGGCCGCAGAAGGGGTTGATACCATTATCGAAGTCGGTCCGGGTAAAGTGCTTACCGGACTCGGTAAACGAATTGTCAAATCTGTAAGTTATATTGCTGTTAACACCCCGGAAACGGTGGCAAGTTGGCAGGCAGAATAATAGGAATCTTTTTCAAATGAGCGATTTACAAGGTAAAATTGCCCTGGTTACCGGTGCCAGTCGTGGTATTGGTAAAGCGATAGCAACGCAATTAGCCGCGCAGGGTGCCACCGTCATTGGTACGGCTACCAGTGAAGGCGGAGCCGATGCTATCACCGAATACCTTGCGGCTTCCGGCGGCAAAGGTATGAAGCTGAATGTCACCGAAGAAGGTGCCGTGGATGCGCTGATTAAAGCCATCAACGAGGAATTTGGCGCGGTTGAGATCTTGATCAATAATGCAGGTATCACACGTGATAATCTGCTAATGAGAATGAAAGATGAAGAGTGGCAGGCGATTATCGATACTAACCTGACCGCTATCTTTTCATTGTCAAAAGCCGTTTTGCGTGGAATGATGAAGAAACGCTGCGGCCGCATTGTGAATGTGGGTTCTGTAGTGGGTAGTTCGGGTAATGCCGGACAAGCGAACTACGCGGCGGCGAAAGCCGGTGTCATTGGTTTTTCTAAATCACTGGCTCGCGAAGTCGCTTCTCGTGGCATTACGGTAAACGTTGTTGCGCCTGGCTTTATCGATACCGATATGACCAAAGCTTTGAGTGACGAGCAGCGTGAAGCCATTTTTAAAGATATTCCGGCGAACCGTTTGGGTCAGCCAGAAGAAGTTGCGGCAACGGTTGCGTTCCTGGTGAGCGACGGTGCGGCGTATATCTCTGGTGAGACAATCCATGTAAATGGTGGGATGTACATGGGCTAACTCGATTTGTGTGATTTTTTGCAGTTTTGCATTGACACACAGACAGAGAAAGCCTTGAATGTTAAAATCTTGTTGATTAAACTTAGTTGGTTGCTGGTTTGACCAGATAGATTGTTTTAGCTGGTCGCTTGCAAGCGATAATATTGCAAAATAAACTAGCGACAATTTTTGTATCTAGTGACGTTAAGGGAAACCTAGAATTATGAGTAACATTGAAGAGCGCGTAAAAAAAATCATCGTTGAGCAGCTTGGTGTTAAAGAAGAAGAAGTAAAATCCGAAGCATCTTTTGTTGATGATCTGGGCGCTGATTCACTTGACACTGTTGAGTTAGTAATGGCGTTGGAAGAAGAATTCGACACTGAAATTCCAGACGAAGAAGCAGAGAAAATCACTACTGTTCAGTCTGCAATTGACTACATCAACGCTAACAAAGACGCGTAAGCTTCTTTTTTAGATGGTGAAAAACGGCTCTGTAACGGAGCCGTTTTTGTATGTATTGTTATAGCTCAACGTTCGCTTTGTGGCGGTTACCGTTGGGTTTTTCTGATTAGTTCCAATGCGAGGACATTCTGTGACAAAACGTCGCGTAGTGGTTACTGGCTTGGGTACGCTGTCCCCTTTAGGTTTGTCTACCGACAAAACCTGGCGCCGAATTCTGGCTGGCGAAAGCGGGATTGGCGACATTACCCATTTTGATTGCAGTAACTATTCCACCCGGTTTGCCGGTCAAATCAATGATTTTGATCCGCAAGACTATATCGATAAAAAAGAAACCAAGAAAATGGACCGCTTTATCCAGTTGGGTATTGCCGCGGGCAAGCAGGCATTACAAGACTCGGGTTTTGAGGTAACGCCTGAAAACGCGTCTCGCGTGGGCATTGCCATTGGTTCAGGTATTGGCGGTCTGGAGCTTATCGAAGAAAACCACGCCAAGCTGGTTAACAGCGGCCCTCGTCGGGTATCGCCGTTCTTTGTGCCTTCCACCATCACCAATATGATTTCCGGATTTCTGTCGATCATGGCAGGGCTGAAAGGGCCTAACCTGAATATTGTGACTGCCTGTACCACAGGTGTACACAACATTGGTGTAGCGGCACGGACTATCGCTTATGGCGATGCGGATGCCATGCTCGCCGGTGGTGCTGAAGCGTCGATTACGCCATTGGGTATGGCAGGTTTTGCCTCTGCTCGCGCTCTGTCTTCACGCAACGATGCGCCGCAACAGGCAAGTCGCCCGTGGGACAAAGACCGTGACGGTTTCGTTATGGGCGAAGGCGCCGGTGTGGTAATGCTTGAAGAATACGAAGCAGCTAAAGCGCGCGGTGCGACCATTTATGCGGAGCTGGTAGGCTTTGGTATGAGTGGTGATGCCTACCATATGACCTCGCCACCAGAGAATGGCGAAGGCGCTGCAGCGTCGATGGTAAATGCCATCAACGACGCCAAAATTGACCCGTCACTGATTGGTTATATCAATGCCCACGGCACGTCAACGCCGGCCGGTGATATTGCCGAAGTGTCAGCGGTGAAGAGCGTGTTTGGTGACCACGCGCATAAAGTGCTGGTTAGCTCAACGAAGTCCATGACCGGTCACTTACTGGGTGCTGCCGGTTCGGTTGAAGCGATTTTCACAATTCTGGCCCTGCGCGACAAACTGGCTCCGCCCACTATTAACCTGGACGAACCAGGTGAAGGGTGCGATCTGGACTTTGTCCCGCATAAAGTCAAAGCCTTTGAGGAAGAGTACGCACTGTGTAACTCCTTCGGTTTTGGTGGCACCAATGGCAGCTTGATTTTCAAGCGCCCATAAGCCGATATTGATAGACACAAAAGGGAGCCCGGTGCTCCCTTTTTCTTTGCGGTCGTTATCATCATTCTCCGCCACTTGGTATTAACAGAATTGCTGATACAATACCCGTCTGAAACTGACTAATCCGGTGATTGCCGAACGCGCTGTATGACTGATCCCAATGGACTGGCTCCACTCAAACAATTTGCCCTCAATGACCGGCTGGCCAATTATGGTGACGGTACGTTTACCACTATGCACGTGTCGGATGGCAAGGTTGCCCTGCTGAATCGCCACATTAATCGCCTGGTAAACGACAGTCAGGCCCTTGGCTTAACGGTTGAAGCCAAGGTCATTTGTAAGGTGATTGCGGCCGCCTTACCAGAGCGAAATGAAGGCGTGCTAAAGGTGTTAATTGGTGCCGGGCAGGGCGGTCGCGGTTATGCGCGACTGGCAGAGCCAAAAGTAAACGTGGCTGTAAGCTGGCATGATGTGCCTGCTGTTTATCAAAGCTGGCAACAACAGGGCATTCATGTAGGGACTGTGCCGGTCACTTTAGCCAGGCAGCCTTTACTGGCCGGATTAAAGCATGCGAATCGTTTAGAGCAGGTTTTTATTAAACAGGCGCTGGTTCATACAGATTTCGACGATGCAATTGTCACCGACACCGAACAAAATGTGATTGAAGCCAGTGCTGCAAACCTATTCTGGCTGGTTGGCGGACAGTGGTTTACCTCATCGCTGGCACTGGCTGGCGTTAATGGCGTTATGCGGCAATTTATTCTCGATCATTGCCCGGATATCCACATTATCGAACAGCAGTTAACAGAAATAGTTCACGTTGATGCCATGTTTTTATCCAATGCGCTGATGCAAATCGTTCCGGTGAAAACCCTCACCTTAGGTGAGTCTAAACGTGAGCTGGCCATTGCGCCGGTACTGTCGCTCCACAAGTCACTGGCACCGGCTTATGCGGGAGAATACGGTGCTGCGTAAACTGGCCTTAGGATTAATCATTGTAGTAGGCGCAGCTATGGCAACCATGGGCTGGTTGCATCAGCAGTTTGCTAAGCCGCTGAATATCGAGCAACGCGAGTTATTTACCCTGCCGCCAGGCCAGGGCGCCATTGAAACGCTGATGCGCTTTGAGCAGCAAGGCTGGCTGCCCATGCCTACGCTGGCAGCCCGGCTGTGGCTCAAGCTGGTTTATGGTGGCCAGCCTATTCTGGCCGGTACCTATGCCTTTGAGCCGCCATTAACACTGGCGGGGGCTTTTGAACTACTTTCCCATGGCGAGGAAGTACAGTTTGATATCAGCCTTATTGAAGGGCAAACCTACCAGCAATGGCTGACAACGCTTAAAGCACATCCGCGCCTTAAAGCTGACCTCACTGATAATGAGGAAGCGCTTGTACAGCGCCTTATTGCACAATGGCAGCCCTACAGCGCTGAGCCATTACATAGTCTTGAAGGCCTGCTGTTGGCGGATACCTATCACTTTACCAATCAGACACCAGCCAGTGAGATTCTCAAACGAGCGTCTGCTGCCATGCAGGAGTATCTGCTGGAGAACTGGGCTAAACGCGAGCCAGGCTTACCCTATGAGGCACCGGTGGAGGTGTTAACCATGGCGTCGATTATCGAAAAAGAAACGGCGCTTGCATCGGAGCGGGCCCGTATTGCCGGAGTATTTGTTAATCGGCTTGAGCAGAACATGCGGTTGCAAACCGATCCAACGGTCATTTACGGCCTCGGTGAACGGTTCGATGGAAATCTGACCCGCAAGCATTTACGCGAAGATACTCCTTACAATACTTATGTACATAAAGGGTTACCGCCAGGCCCTATTGCCATGATTGGCCGGGTTGCCATTGATGCAGCCTTACAGCCGGCACTGACGTCGGAGCTCTATTTTGTGGCTCGTGGTGATGGCAGCCATCAGTTTTCCAATACATTAGAAGAACATAATCAAGCGGTACGAGAGTTCCAGCTAAACCGAAAGGACGGACAACCATAGATGTCAGGTAAGTTTATCGTCGTTGAAGGCCTGGAAGGGGCCGGCAAGAGTTCAGTGATTGCACTGGTAGAGCAAGCGGTTAAGTCAAAAGGCTTTACTACCGTGACAACCCGGGAACCCGGCGGCACGCCCATGGCCGAGGCCATTCGCAACTGCGTAAAGCAAAACTGGCAGGAAAATGTGGTTGAGGAAACCGAGCTGATGCTGATGTATGCCGCGCGGGCGCAACTGTTGGCTAACGTGATCAAACCGGCTATGGATGCAGGCAGCTGGGTGATTGGCGATCGTCATGATTTATCCTCGCAGGCCTATCAGGGCGGCGGCCGCGAAATTGCACAAGCCACGCTATCGGCGCTCAGTGACATTACGTTAAAAGGGTTTAAACCCGACCTCACTCTGTATCTGGATGTTGAGCCTGCTGTGGGCTTAGAACGTGCCCGCGGGCGTGGTGAGCTGGACCGCATTGAGCTGGCCGGCCTGGGCTTTTTTGAGCGCACCCGGGCCCGATATCTGCAACTGGCTGCGGCCGATAGCAGCATCACTACCATTGATGCCATGCAGCCCATGGCCGATGTGCACCGGGATGTTCAACGCACGCTGGAGCAGTATCTTTCATGCTAGCGTTACCCTGGTTAGCCGAGCGATATCAGCAGCTGGTACAGCGCTTTCAGGCCAGTACACTACACCATGGCATTTTGCTAAGTGGCCCGCAGGGCGTGGGCAAGCGTGAGTTGGCCGATGCCCTGATGCAGGCCATACTATGTTTGCATCCGAGGAGTGACGGCCCCTGTGGAGAGTGCCAGAGCTGCAAACTTATTGAGGCAGGTACCCATCCCGACCGTTATGTGCTGGAAAGCGATAAACAGCTCGGCGTTGATGCCATCCGTGAAGCCATTGGTAAGTTAAATACCACGGCGCAGATTGGCCGTCACAAAGTGTTGATCATTCCGGCAGCCGAGCGCATGACCGAAGCGGCCTCTAATGCTTTACTTAAAACGCTGGAAGAGCCCACCGACAACACTTACCTGTTGTTATTAACGCACCGGGTAGCCGGATTATTACCGACTATTTTAAGCCGCTGTGAAAAGCACGTCATTGCCACACCATCCGCGGAGCAAAGTCTTAGCTGGCTGGCAGGCCAGGGCCATGATGAGGTTGATCAGGCGCTACTCAACGCTTACGGAAATGCACCACTTCGGGTTGCCCGGGCGTTAACCGAAGAGAGCGCGCTAAGTTACCGTGATTTTCTGACCGGTTTGGAAGGCTTGCTGGGTAATAACCAGGATGTGACGGAAGTGGCGTCGAAGTGGCAGGATCACGCAGAGCAGGTGATTTACTGGTGCCAGCAGTATTATCATGATCAATACTGCAAAACACAGCGTAAAGAAGACTTGCAGCGTTATCAGCACTGTATCGCTTATGCTGTCCGGGTGCGTCATCCCGGCGTTAATAAAGTGCTGCTGTTGAGTCAGATTTTTTCATTACTAAAACAAGCCTAAGGAGCTTTTTTTGTTTGTAGATTCTCATTGTCATCTCGACCGCCTGAAACAAAATACCGAAGAGTTGGCCCAAACGCTGGCATTTGCCCGCCAGCGCGGGGTGGAACACTTTCTTTGTGTGTCGGTATCGGTAAAAGATTACCCGCAGATGCTCAGTACGGTCAGTCATTTTGATGATGTGTCGGTGTCCTGTGGCGTGCATCCCTTGCATCAGGAAGATGCCTGCGATTACGACACCTTACTGGCAGCGGCCAGTAGCGATAAAGTGATTGCGATTGGCGAAACCGGACTGGATTACTATTACAGCGAAGATACCCGTGAGGTGCAGATCCAGTCGTTTATCGACCATATCAAAGTGGCTAATGAAACCAACAAGCCGCTGATTATTCATACCCGCGATGCCCGCGAGGATACCATCGCGCTGTTAAAGCAGTACAAAGCCGAACACACTGTTGGTGTGCTGCATTGCTTTACCGAAGATTTACCCATGGCCGAGGCGGCCATGGAAATGGGCTTTTATATCTCCATTTCCGGCATTGTTACCTTTAAGTCTGCGGAAGAATTACAGGCAGTAACCAAGGCTATTCCGCTTGAGCGGTTACTGATTGAAACCGATTCTCCCTGGCTGGCGCCGGTGCCCCACCGCGGTAAACCCAATCAGCCCGGCTATGTGGTAGAAGTTGCCGAATTTATTGCTGAACTTCGCGGCATCAGTGTGGATGAACTGGCAAAAGCCACTACAGCGAATTTTTATCGCCTGTTTTCTGGCATTAAGCCAAATAGTTAAACGCCATGTCTGACTGGAGTACGTTACTGTTAAAAAGTCTCGATAAAACCCGGGATATGCCGGAAAGCCGTTATTTTCAGCTGGCGACGGTTGATAGCAGCGGCCTGCCGCACAATCGTACTGTGGTGTGTCGCGGGGTAGATGAGAACCAGTCCCTGATGTGGGTGGTTACCGACACCCGCAACAAGAAAGTTGCTGAGCTTAAGGGCAACCCTCACGCGGCCGTTTGTTGGTATTTCGCCAAAACCCGTGAACAATACCGAATGACGGTAAGCTGCAGGGTGGATACGCCGAACGATGACAGAGCGTTATGCCACCAACATTGGGAGCGTTTGTCAGTGGCGGCCCGGCAACAGTTTTTATGGGGCGAACCCGGCAGCGAGCGCACAGCCCCGAAAAAGTCTCTGATTGATCACAGTGCCAACACGGATGTCTTGCCCGATCATTTCTGCGTGCTCACCTTATTGGTGGGAAGTGTAGACTACCTTAATCTGCGCGGTAACCCGCAGCAGCGGCAGTGCTTTGAAAAACACCAGGGGCAGTGGCATAGTAAAGAGCTTATTCCCTGAACGGTAAACGCTAATGGCTATTCGCTTTGTGTTGGGTGATATCACCAGTGCAACCACCGACGCTATCGTTAATGCGGCTAACCCGGCCATGCTGGGTGGCGGAGGCGTTGATGGTGCCATTCACCGGGCTGCAGGACCTGCGTTGTTGAAAGCCTGCCAGGCGGTAGCGGTAAAAGATGGCGTGCGCTGTCCACCGGGAGAAGCGCGTATAACTCCAGCGGGTAATCTGCCGGCTAAATTTGTTATTCATACGGTAGGGCCTATCTACCATCAGGATCCACATCCCGCCCAAACCCTGGCTAGTGCCTATCAGCAAAGTTGCCGGCTGGCTGTTCACAACGGCTGCCAATCGCTGGCTTTCCCGGCTATATCCTGTGGTGTATATGGCTACCCTCATAAGGAAGCGGCAAGCGTGGCCATTAACGCTTGTTTACAATTTGCATCCGCACTTAAGATTGATTTTTACCTCTTCGACCAGACACTATACGACTGTTTTGTTTCTCAGTGGCAGACGATTAAACAACAGCAGCAACAATAAAACTTTTTGGGCTGCGTCTGCGACTCTATTGAAAAGCACCTGAAACGGAGTTGGTGATGCGTTTACACAAAATATTCCTGCTTGCGCTGGTGATAGTTACCAGCCCCATGGTGTTGGCCACCGATGCTGCCGACTTTAATAAGCTTGATAAGTATTTAACGACTGCTGAGGCTAACGGTTTCAGCGGCGCCGTATTAATTGCTGAAGACGGTAAGCTCCGTTTAAATAAAGGTTACGGAAAAACAGAGCGGCAGGGGAGTACACCTATAACCGCCGATACCCTGTTTGATACCGGCTCGGTAACCAAGCAGTTTACCGCCGCGGCAGTGATGCATCTTGTACAACAGGGCAAGCTGAGCACTACAATGCCAATTAGCCGGTTTTTTAACAGCCTGCCCGAAGATAAACAAGCTATCACCCTGCATCAGCTTCTGACCCATTCAGCCGGTATTGCCAATGGCATTGGCGCGAGGGATTTCACTCACGTTCCTACCGACGAGTTCTTTAACCGGTTATTTGCTTTACCGCTTTATTTTGAGCCAGGTGAAGGCTATGCCTATTCAAATGCCGGTTACAGTATTCTGGCGCGGATCATTGAGCTGGTTAGCGGGATGTCTTACGAAGCGTACCTCCAGAAGGCTTTGTTTGAGCCAGCTGGTATGCACCATACTGGTTATCTGAATCCGGTTCTGGCACAACTCCCAGCGGCTGCAGGCTATTTGTTTGGCGAAGTAGAGACGGGCAGTACCCGGGATAAATACTTTGAGGACGAGGCTATCGCCTGGCCACTGAAAGGGAATGGCGGCATGCTGTCCACCATGAATGATATGTATCTGTGGGCACAGGCGCTGCAGAGTGAATCGGTGTTGGCTGCAAAATACCGCGATCAGCTCTTTGAGCCCCATGTGGCAGAAAACGAGGAAGGCAGCAGCCACTATGGTTATGGCTGGGCAGTCATGCCAACCCCACGGGAAACTACTTTTATTGGTCACAATGGTTCAAATGGTACGTACTACTTTGATTTTCGCTGGTTGCCTGATGAACAGATACTAGTCCTGTTTGCCTCTAATGCATTGGTGGAAAGTACCATGGCCTTGCCTTATTACATCGAGCAGTACCTTTTTGAAAAGGAAGCGTTACCAGCGTTTGAGACCGGCATCACCAGTCAAATTGTAGGGCTATCGCTAAGCACAACCGGTAACCCTGAGCACAAAAAGGCAGTGTTACAGAAAGCTTTTGCCAGCAAGATTGATAACAAGCGCATTCTGAATCGTGCCGGTTTGCGGTTAATGGATAATGAACGATATAACGATGCAATAGCCCTGTTGCTGCTGAATGTCGATCTGTTCAGGGATGACGGTAACTTATGGGACAGTCTGGGTGAAGCGTATTTTGTAAGCGGGCAGTATGCACAGGCAAAGCAGGCTTTTACCCAGGCGATTGAACGTAAGCCTGCAGACAATTGCTTTTGGTGTGATAACAGCGCAACACGACTACAGC
>JAYZXK010000590.1:0-6111 GCA_036141415.1 Pseudomonadota bacterium | reverse complement strand
GTGCGGCTGGCATTGGTTGGAATCTCGCGCTGCTATTCGTGGTGGGCCCCAAGGTGTACAAAAGTCCCTGGTGGGCCTATGGGCTTGGCGACCTGGGTGGCGGAACGGCAACTACTGCATCAGGTATTATGCTGATCAATGTGGTTGATCCAAAACATAAAACCGATGCACTGAAAGCCTATGCCGACAAGCAGCCGTTTTACGAACCGATTATGGGTGGTGGTCTGGTAACGGCGCTGGCATTACCTACCGTCGCCATGCTTGGAGCCACTACAGCACTGGGTATTGTCACGGCTATTTTTCTCGTTTGGGCTGTACTGGGCTGGCGCTTGGCTCAAGGTAAAGGATGACAATAAGCAGCGTAGCGGTTTAAGCACCAAAAGCGCTGCAGCCCGCACTAAAGAATTCTATCCTTATCCCACTCTTTTAGCTTTTCCTGGCGCGCCTGTTCTTTCTCCATGCGAGCCTTTTTACGGTCGCAGGGTTCCGGACAATCACAGGCTTTATCGATGCCCAGGGCACCTAAACCGCCACAGCTACCCGAGATACTTTTCTTTTGCATGATGTAGCCAATTGCCATGGCGCTTACCATCACTAAAAAGAAAGCAAAAGCTAATATAAAAGTACTCATTGTTTAACCAACCTCAGCGCTTAGCGCATTAATAAACCGTTACCAGCTCTGCAAAAGCCGGACTGGTATATTCTTCAAAATCCTTGTCTTTACGACGGATAATAAATACCGCAATGTCATTGGCTTCGGCCACTTCGATGGCATCTTCCCATCCCATAACATTGAATGCAGTGGCCAGGCCGTCTGCCGTCATTGACGACTTATGAACTACCGTTACCGCAACTGTATTGTGCTGAATAGGCTTACCGGTACGCGGATCTATAAGATGTGAATAGCGCGTGCCATCCTGCTCATAGTAATTGCGATAATCGCCCGATGTGGCAATGGCGTTTTCACCTATCGAGACCACTTTTTGCACGGCTCGCTGATTCGACACCGGCTTTTCAATAGCTATCAGCCAGGGTGAGCCATCGCCCTTTTCGCCTTTAACGCGCATTTCACCACCAATCTCAACCAGGTAGTTATGAATGCCGTTTTCTTCCAGCAGATCGGCGAGTACATCCACGCCATAACCTTTGGCTATGGTCGATAAATCGACGTACAGCTGCGGATGGCCTTTCACCAATGCATTGCCTTGTACCTGCAGTTTATCCAGGCCAACATACTCTCTGACTGCTGCAACATCCTCTTCGCTGGGGATGGTTTCAGGGCGCATGGTTGGACCAAATCCCCAAAGATTCACCAGCGGTCCTACGGTAACGTCGAGTACGCCGTTGCTCAGCTCGCCTAACCTTAGCGCTTCGTTTACCACCAGTAAGGTTTCATCTGATACCGCAAACGGCTCAGCAAAACGGTATTGGTTAAAACGGGATAGCTCCGAGGTTGGATCGTAGGTCGACATTAACTTGTTAACCTGTACCAGCCGCTTATCAATAGCGCTTTTAATAGCGGCTTCGTCCACACCCGCCACTTCCGGAAACTTCACGTTATAGGTCGTTCCCATTGTCTGACCCAAAACATGCTCAACTTTTACCACTGGCTGCCTGGAGCAGGCAGTCATTAATAAGACCACCATAACCAGCAAAAATTTC
Source organism: Pseudomonadota bacterium (assembly GCA_036141415.1). Classification (GTDB taxonomy): domain Bacteria; phylum Pseudomonadota; class Gammaproteobacteria; order Enterobacterales; family Alteromonadaceae; genus Alteromonas. The sequence goes on along the minus strand of JAYZXK010000590.1, from coordinate 4,449 downwards.
ATTTGTGTCACGTTCGTCCCCTTTGGACACTACTGCAATATCGGCTTAATTATACAGGCATAATAAAAAAGGGGCTAACAGCCCCTTTTATTATTTTACGCTAATGGCTTAGCCACCGAAGTCATCCAGCAGGATGTTTTCGTCTTCTACGCCCAGGTCTTTCAACATGTTGATAACCGCAGCGTTCATCATAGGTGGTCCACACATGTAGAACTCACAATCTTCTGGCGCAGGGTGGTCCTTCAGGTAGTTTTCCAGCAATACATTGTGGATGAAACCTGTGTAACCGTCCCAGTTGTCTTCTGGCTGAGGATCAGACAGTGCAACGTGCCATTCAAAGTTGTCGTTCTCTTCCTGCAGCATATCGAAATCTTCTACATAGAACATCTCGCGCAGTGAACGTGCTCCGTACCAGAAGCTGATCTTACGGTCAGTCTTAATACGACGCAGTTGGTCGAAAATATGAGAACGCATAGGCGCCATACCAGCACCACCACCAACGAATACCATTTCAGCATCGGTATCTTTAGCGAAGAACTCACCAAACGGACCAGAGATAGTCGCTTTATCACCAGGCTTAAGGCTCCAGATGTAAGATGACATTTTACCCGCTGGCAGGCTCAGATTGTTTGGCGGCGGAGAAGCAATACGGACGTTCAGCATGATAATGCCTTCTTCTTCCGGATAGTTCGCCATTGAGTACGCACGAATGGTTTCTTCATCTACTTTTGATTCGATATCGAAGAAGCCAAAGCGCTCCCAGTCACCACGATACTCTTCTGGTACATCAAAGTCTTTGTACTTAACGTGATGCGGTGGAGCTTCGATCTGAATATAACCACCGGCACGGAAAGGTACGCTTTCGCCGTTAGGAATTTTAAGCTTAAGCTCTTTGATGAAGGTTGCTTTGTTATCGTTAGAGATAACTTCACAATCCCACTTCTTAATACCAAAGATTTCTTCTTCCAGCTCGATTTTCATGTCTTGCTTAACAGATACCTGGCAAGACAGACGGCAGCCTTCGCGTGCTTCACGCTTAGTGATGTGGTCAAGTTCGGTAGGCAGAATTTCACCACCACCTTCTTTTACATCCACACGGCACTGGCCGCATGAACCACCACCACCACATGCAGAGGATACAAAGATACCAGCATCGGCCAGGGCACCCAGCAGTTTACCGCCTGGTGCGGTTTTGATGTCCTTCTCTGGATCATCATTGATTCGGATAGTGACGTCGCCTGATGGTACCAGTTTCGACTTGGCAAACATGATGATGAATACCAGCGCCAGTACGATGACGATAAACATCCCTACGCCAAGAATGATTTCAATTTGATTCATAGTTTCTGCTCCCTAGCGTCGATTACAGCTGTACACCAGTGAAGGACTGGAAACCCAGCGCCATCAGACCAGCAATCATGAAAACAGAACCCAGACCACGGATACCGTCTGGCATGTCAGCATATTTCAGCTTCTCACGCACAGCAGCCAGTAACACAATAGCCAGAGCCCAGCCCATACCACTACCTACACCGTAAACAATGCTTTCGGTAAAGTTGTACTCACGCTGTACCGCGAAAGCCACACCACCGAAGATTGCACAGTTAACCGTGATAAGCGGCAGGAAGATACCCAGGGCGTTATAAAGTGCCGGGAAGAACTTATCCAGACTCATTTCCAGGATCTGAACCAGTGCTGCAATAACACCGATAAAGGTCAGGAAGTTCAGGAAGCTCAGGTCCGCATCAGGGAAACCAGCCCAGGCCAATGCACCCGGTGCCAGAATGTTAACGTAGATAACCTGGTTAACCGGCACCGAAATACCCAGTACCACGATTACCGCAACACCCAGACCCATAGCCGTTTTTACTTTCTTAGATACGGCCAGGAAAGTACACATACCCAAGAACAGCGATAACGCCATGTTCTCAACAAAAATTGAGCGAACAAATAATGATAAATAATGTTCCACGAAACTTACTCCTTAGGCTCAACTTGTTCCGGGCGAATAGTACGGATAACCCATACCAGACCACCGATTAAGAAGAACGAGCTGAACGGCAGAATCAGCAGACCGTTAGCCTGATACCAGCCACCATTTTGAATCAGCGGCAGGATTTCGAAGCCAAGGATGGTACCGAAACCAAACAACTCTTTAATGATACCCACAACAATCAATACAAATGAGTAACCCAGACCGTTACCGATGCCGTCTAAGAAAGACATCAGCGGCGGGCTCTTCATTGCATAGGCTTCTGCGCGGCCCATTACGATACAGTTGGTAATAATCAGACCAACGAATACCGACAGCTGTTTTGATACCTCATAGGAGTAAGCCTTGAGGATTTGATCCACAACGATTACCAGCGACGCGATGATGGTCATCTGAATGATGATCCGCACGCTGCTTGGGATCTGATTTCGAATTAACGAGATAAACAGGTTAGAGAATGCTACAACGCTGGTCAGTGCCAACGACATTACTAACGCCGTTTCAAGTTTGGTAGTAATCGCAAGTGCAGAACAAATCCCCAGGATTTGTAGTGCAATTGGGTTACTGTCTAAGATCGGTCCAAACAGGACCTTCTTCATTTCTTTAGTATCAGCCATGATAATAACCCCTTACGAACGCCAGGCTTGTTTTTTAAGGAACGGGCCAAAGCCGTTTTCGCCAACCCAGTACTGAATAGTGTTGTTTACACCATTACTGGTTAGCGTTGCGCCAGACAGCGCATCAACTGCATACGGGTTGTCTTCACCGGCCGCTTTTTTCACTTCCAGTGCAACGTCGCCGTCTTTATACAGCTTCTTGCCATCCCACTTTGCCTGCCATTGTGGGTTTTGTACTTCACCACCCAGTCCTGGCGTTTCTTTTTGCTGATAGTAAATCAGCTCACGAACGGTTTTACCGTCTGAGTCAACCGCCAGGAAACCATACATCAGGTCCCACAGGCCGCTGCCGTGAACCGGCAGAATAACACGGCTAACATCACCGGCGTCATCGCGTACCAGGTAAACTGATGCCACTTCTGCGCGACGCTGAAAACCAACATTGCTGTTTTCAACTTTAATGCTGCTATCCGGCTCTTTAGCCGCTTTATACATATCGTAGTCGTCAGACGGCGCTTCAACAAATTCACCTGTACTCAGGTCAACAAAGCGCTGTTCAACAAACTCGTTATAAGTTGCCAGGATGTCACCGTTTGCTTGTTCCAGCAAACCCGCCGCTTGCAGGATGTTAGACATCTTGTCTTTCTTAGCGTTGGTTTGCTGAATATCACGCAGGCCAACGGCCGCACCCGATACAATAATTGAACAAACTAAACAAACTGCCAGTACAACGCCGACCGTTTTTCCTAAAGATTCTTTTTTAGCCGACACGAGCTATCCTCCGCTTGATATTGCTTTGAGCGACAAAGTAGTCGAATAGTGGCGCCCACAGGTTGGCAAACAGAATTGCCAGCATGACACCCTCTGGGAATGCAGGGTTAAGTACGCGGATCAACACGGTCATAAAGCCGATAAAGAAACCGTACGCCCATTTGCCCTGGTTGGTAAATGAGGCAGACACTGGGTCTGTAGCCATAAAGAACATACCAAAGGCCAAACCACCCACTACAAAGTGCCAGTGCGCCGGCATGGCGAACATCGGGTTAGTATCACTGCCAATCAGGTTAAGCAGGGTTGCAAAGAACGCTACACCCAGTGCAACACCGGCTACGATTCGCCAGCTTGCAATACGCATGTAAATAATGAACAGACCGCCCAGCATAATCGCCAACGCAGACACTTCACCGGCAGAACCTGGAATGAAGCCCATAAACGCGTCCATCCAAGCGTTGGTGTCGGCATAGTTTAATGAACCTGATGCACCTTCACTCAGTGAAGTCGCACCTGAGTAACCGTCTGCAGCAACCCATACGCGGTCACCAGAGATTTGCGCCGGATATGCGAAGTACAGGAACGCACGACCAGAAAGAGCCGGGTTCAGGAAGTTACGGCCGGTACCACCAAAGATTTCTTTCGCGATAACCACACCGAAGGTAATACCCAGAGCAACCTGCCACAGTGGAATAGTGGCTGGCAGTGTCAGTGCAAACAGTACTGAAGTTACGAAGAAGCCTTCGTTTACTTCGTGCTTACGCACTGAGGCAAACAGGACTTCCCAGAAACCACCTACAACGAATGTCGTTGCATAAATAGGCAGCCAGAAACAGGCACCGTAGAACATCAGGCCGAGTGTACCGGCATTTGAAATGTCACCACCTAAGGCAGCAAACAGACCTGCCTGCCAGGCATCAGGTAAGGTACCAGCGCCAGAAGCAATTGCTTCCTGAGCCTGGAAACCAATGTTGTACATACCAAAGAACATGGCTGGGAAGGTAGCCATCCACACCATGATCATGATGCGTTTCAGGTCGATACTGTCACGCACGTGCGTACCAGCTT